>JANOYR010000023.1:0-4551 GCA_031428975.1 Polaromonas sp.
GGGCCGATCGCCAGCTCGCGGACACTGCCTACGTCTTGCCCTACCAAAAGCTGCCCCTCCTCAATCTGCCCCGAATGCGGGCCAAAATGACGGCCTTAGGGCAGAGTTACGAGGGCCTGGAAGCCATGCTGCTCTGAAAAAAAGAGGGGCGTGCGCCCAGGTCATCCCCCGTTAGCGTTTCACGCTTGCGCAGCTTGCGCAACATGTCAAACTCGCGCTTGCGTACAAAATCATTGCGGCGCTTGCGCTCAATCATTTCCTTCAAAAGCTGTTTGCTGTAACTGCTTTCTCGGTCAGACTCTTTATGGTCGAGGTCACCCCAGTTTGTCGCAGGGTTGCGGACAAACTTGACCATTTTGGAAAATATTCCGGCGGGGGCTTCTTCCTTTGACATTGGGCTCAAGTATAGGACGATTCTCTCGCACGACCCGGCTTAATCGCCAAACATCTTTTGCTTGAGCTCGCGGCGCTGTTGTGCTTCGATGGACAGGCTAGCGGTTGGACGCGCAATGAGTCGGCCCACGCCAATAGGCTCTCCTGTTTCGTCGCAATATCCGTAATCACCCGCATCAATGCGAACGATCGATTGCTCGATTTTTTTGAGTAATTTGCGTTCCCGGTCACGGGTGCGCAACTCAAGGGCGTGCTCTTCTTCTATGGTGGCGCGGTCGGCTGGGTCGGGGACAACCGAGGTATCTTCGCGCAAATGTTCAGTGGTTGCACCTGCATTGCTCAGAATACCTTGCTTAAGCGTGACCAGTTTCAGACGGAAAAACGCCATTTGTATGTCGTTCATGTAGTCGTTGTCCGACATGGCAAGCGCTTCGGCATCGGTGAGTTGCGCCGCTGTTTTTGATTTCCAATTGTTGGCCAATTTGGCATCTTTTTTAGCAATGGCGATAGGGGCAGGAGAGTGAACCGGAGCGGGCATCTTAAAGAAACTTGATTTTGCAGCCGACGGATCAGTGGGCTGCGGATTAAACGGAACACCAGCTTTAGAAGCGAATTTGCTCAACCGCGCCTTGACCGGTGCAATACTGGCAGCAACGTTGGCCAAAGGTGCGGCGGCAGGTTTAGCCGCTGTTACAGGCTTGCTGGCCACCACGGCAGCGGCGGCTTTGGTGGTTTTTACAGGGGGTTTTGAAACGGGGGAATTGGCTTGAGGTGTGGGGCTGGTAATGGGTTTGGTTTTCACTACCGCTTGCACCATGGCTTGAAGCTTGGCTTTAACCGAAGACACGATGGACTTGGCAGGCGCTGGCTTGGCGGGAGTTTTAGAAGGGGGCGCTGGCTTGGCTTTGCTAGCGGCTTGCTTGGGGGCGGGCTGGGATGCTTTGGCTGGCACTTTGGCTGCTGGTTTGACCGCCAGTTTGACAGCGGGCTTTGCAGCAGGCTTGGTATCAGCCTTATGGGTCGCCTTTGGGGTCACTTGAGCGGCCACCTTCGTGGCCGCTGGCAGGGCGTTTTTAACCCCCGCCTTCGCCGCCGTTTTAGGCAGTGATTGAGCAGGTGCAGCGGTTTTCGCCGCAGATTTCACGGGTGGACTTGGTTTTTTGGGCGCAGTTTTCATCGAATTGTCTCCACACAAGCCGCCCGTTTGCATACAATATGCAAAGCTAGCAATGCCTACGAATACGCCGAAAACTAATTGGTCACAGGGTCAGCACAGTGGCCTAAATTTCCCTATCGGAATGCAGCTTGCGGCGCGCGGATTGTATCCACTTCTAGGCCAAACATTGCTCCAAACCTTGTAAAAAGATATCTTTCGGCAAATCTATGCCAATAAAGACCATTTTGTTGGTCTTTTTCTCGCCTTCTACCCATTGTGGCCCTAAATCGGAGCCCATGAGTTGGTGCACGCCTTGGAAGATCACCTTGCGTTCTGTGCCCACCATATTGAGCACGCCTTTGTAGCGCAGCATGCGTGGGCCATAAATATTGACAATGGCACCTAAAAAATCTTCTAATTTGGCGGGGTCAAAGGCGCGTTCTGAGCGGAAAACGAAGCTTTTCACGTCGTCGTCATGGTGGTGGTGGCCGTGCCCTTCGTGTCCATGGGCATGGGAGGGGTGGTCACAGTGCTCGCCCTCTTGGTGGTCATGGTGCGCGTGCGCAGCATGGTCATGGCCGTGGTCATGCTCGGTGTGGCTGTCGTCTTTGAGAAAATCTGGGTCAATGTCCAGCTTGGCATTGAGGTTAAAGCCGCGCAGGTCAAACACGTCTTTGATGGCGACTTCACCAAAATGCACCTTGGATATGGGGGCACGCGGGTTCATATGCTTTAAGCGGTGAATCAGTGCGTCTACCTCGTCTGCGGCCACCAAATCGGTCTTGCTTAAGAAAATTTGGTCGGCAAAGCCCACTTGCTTGCGGGCTTCTTGGCGGTCGTTGAGCTGCTGGGCGGCGTGTTTGGCATCGACCAAAGTAAGCACCGAGTCCAGTAAAAACTGCTCGGCAATTTCTTCGTCCATAAAAAAGGTTTGCGCCACAGGGCCTGGGTCGGCAATACCGGTGGTTTCGATGACGATACGGTCAAAATCGAGCTCGCCTTTGCGCTTTTTCTCGGCCAAATCTTTGAGTGTGGTGCGCAGGTCTTCGCGGATGGTGCAGCACACGCAGCCGTTGCTCATCTGGATGATCTGCTCTTTCACGTCGGATACAAGGATTTCGTTGTCGATGTTTTCCTCGCCAAACTCGTTTTCAATGATAGCGATTTTGAAGCCATGCTGCTCCTGCAACACGCGCTTGAGCAACGTGGTTTTGCCTGAGCCTAAAAAGCCAGTGAGGATGGTGGCTGGGATGAGGGACATGGGAAGCCTTGGGTCAAAAAGTTAGCGAAAAAAGCAAAAGAATGCACTACAGCTGGGCTGCGATTGTTGCAAGCAAATGAGGAGTTTAGCTGGGAAATCAAGCGTGCGCAGAGAAAAGGGTGGAATTGCGCCAACACCAAAATACTATAAAATAAATAGCATACTATGACCATATGACGGTGACATTGGCCAAATTTACTGTAAATTCATAGTTTTCGAAGCACTACCAGCCCTTTAAGGTACTCGCCTTCTGGGAAATTGATGGTCATCGGGTGGTCTGGGGCGCCGCCCATGCGTTCGCTGATAAAACCGTCCACGCCCGCATCGACGCCCGCTGAGGCGACGATTTTGTGGAACAAGTCGGCGTTGATGCCGCCCGAGCAGCTGTAAGTGAACAGCACGCCGCCCGGTTCTAGCAGTTTGAAGGCCAAGCGGTTGATGTCTTTGTAGGCGCGGGCGGCGCGGTCGGCGTGGGCTGCCGTGGGGGCAAATTTAGGTGGGTCGAGCACAATGGCATCAAAACTGCGCCCTGCTTCGATGAACTGGCGCAGGCTGGCATTCACGTCGGCATCCATGAAAGTGGTCTGCGCTGCGTCAAAGCCGTTGCGCGCCACGTTGGCCTTGGCGCGTTCAATGGCAGGGCCGCTAGAGTCAATGCTGGTAATATGCCCAGTGGCATGCACCCCCGCAGCCCGCATGCCCGACAGCGCCGCCACCGTGAAACCGCCTGTGTAGCAGTAGCAATTGAGCACGCGCTGAAATTGCAGGCGCTGGGCATAGTCGGCAAATTTTTTGCGGCTGTCGCGTTGGTCAAGGTAAAAGCCAGTTTTATGGCCTTCGGAAATGCTCAATTGGAGCTTCCAATCGTGTTCGGCGATGGTCAGCTCGGTCTCGCCAGTGCCCCGCAACCAGCCGGTGGCGCTGCCCAAACCTTCGAGGCCGCGCGCGCTGGCGTCGGAGCGTTCGTACAGCTTGGACAAACCCGTGGCCTGCAAAAGCGCATCCGCAATGGCCTGTTTCCAGCGCTCAGCGCCTGCCGACAAAAACTGCGCCACCAAGGTGTCGCCGTAGCGGTCCACAATCAGTCCGGGCAGACCGTCGGACTCACCATGGATCAGCCGGTAGCCTTCACTGTTTAAAGAAAATAGTGCTCTAGCGCTTACTGCGCTTATTACAGCAGCTATAAAAAAACTAGCGTCAATGCGCTGGGTTTCGTCAAAACTCCAGACCCTTGCGCGGATTTTGGACTCGGGGCTGCAGGCTGCCCAGCCCAGAAATTGGCCGTCCGAGGCTTGTACGCGCACCGTTTCGCCGCTGTCGGCACTGCCTTTGGCAATGGCGTTGTCAAAAATCCAAGGGTGGCGGCGCAGCAAGGCGCGCTCTTTGCCTTCGCGCAGGGTGATAGTTTTCATGCGCCTATTTTCGCTCAATACCCCGTGGCAAGTGAAACTATGCCGCGAAATACGCGGGGCGCTTATGGCTGAGGCCGCTTGGCCCGCGGATGCGCCGCATCATAGGCCTTGGCCAAATGCTGAAAATCCAGGCGGGTGTAGACCTGGGTGGTGCTGATATTGGCATGGCCGAGCAGCTCTTGCACGGCCCGCAAATCGCCGCTGCTTTGCAACACATGGCTGGCAAAGCTGTGGCGCAGCATGTGGGGGTGCACCGCAGTGGCCAAGCCCGCGCGTTGGCTGCGCATTTTCAGGCGCTGCCAAATGCTTTGGGCGGTGAGGCGGGTGCC
>JANOYR010000024.1:0-21647 GCA_031428975.1 Polaromonas sp.
AGTGAGCGGTGGCCAAAGCTTTTTTGACCGTGCCGAGATCCGCGATTTGTGCGGCTGGCTGCGCCTTTTGACCAACAACGACGACGACCCTGCGTTTTTACGCGCCATCACCTCGCCCAAACGCGGCATTGGCCACACCACGCTGGGGGCGCTGGGCACATTTGCCAGCCAATACAAAGTGAGCATGTTTGAGGCGCTGTTTTCCAACTCACTAGCCAGCGTATTGCCGCAAAAAGCCGTGGGCAGCCTGCATGAGTTTGGCCGCTTTGTCAACGACATAGAATACCGCGCCCGCCACACGGTGGGAGCTGAAGATGCCAGTGTTTTCCTGCTCGATTGGCTCAAAGACATTGGCTACGAAAAGCACCTCTATGAATCCGAAGACAGCGAAAAAGTAGCCGCTTCTAAGTGGAGCAATGTGATCGACTTTTGCGACTGGATGGCCAAGCGCTGCGGTGGCGAGATAGACGACGCGGGCGGCGTAACCATGGCCAATGACACCAAAACTTTGCTGGAAGTGATTCAAACCATCTCACTGCTGTCGACATTGACCGACAAAGAAAAAGACCAAAACGTGGTCACCTTGTCGACCCTGCATGCTTCCAAAGGCCTTGAGTGGCCGCATGTGGTGCTAGCCGGTGTAAGCGAAGGCATGCTGCCTTTCAAACTGGGTGATGACGATGCACTGAGCACCGATGCCAAGGCCAGCACCGACGAATCCATTGCGGCGCGCTTGCAAGAAGAGCGCCGCCTGATGTATGTGGGCATCACCCGCGCCCAGCGCACGCTGGCCGTGAGCTGGCCCAAGAAGAAAAAGAAGGGACGCGACATGGTGACCGCGCAACCAAGCCGCTTTATTGCTGAGATGTCACTTGCCGCCAACACAGTGAAAGAAGACCCACGCGAAAAGCTGCGTGCGCTGCGGGCTGAGTTTGCAAAAAATGCGGCTGCGCAAGCTGAGGTTGCAAAAGCTTTTTAATCGATTTGCTATTATTTATATGGCTAACAATCACCATTTGAAAGCGACAATGGCCTATTTGTCTTTAGAAAATCGGAGGCTAAACCGCACACCAGGTGGTGTCGACTTGGGCTCTGCGTCTTCAATGCTCAAATGGGCTTGGTGCTGCTGCGCAATCTCCGACACAATAGCCAAGCCCAAGCCCGAGCCATCCGCTTCATTGCCTAGGGTTCTGTAAAACGGCTGTAAAACCCTTTCGCGCTCTGACACCGCGATGCCCGGTCCATTGTCTTCCACCTGCAGCACTACCACTTCGCCATAAGGGTCCACCAAGACCTTGGCGGTGATCACGCCTTGGCGCTGTGGTGTTGAGGGCGTGTAATTGATGGCGTTGTCCACCAGATTGCGGATCATTTCTTTGATGAGCGTTGGATTGCCCTGCAATTGCCCGCCAGGCGCATCAGGCTGCGCCCCTTCGTAGCCCAAATCCAAGCCCTTCTCCAATGCGCGAGGCACGCAGTCTTGCACCACTTCTTGGCACAGCGCTGCCATGTCGTAGCCCTGTAACGCCAGTGTTTGGCCGCTTCCCTCTGCCCTAGCCAAGGACAACAGTTGGTTCACCGTGTGGGTGGCGCGAATGCTCGATCTCCCCACAAGTTTGAGCGATTGCTTGAGCTCTGCCTCGCTGGTGCCCGCCCGCAAAGCCAAATCGGCCTGCATTCGCAGACCAGCAAGCGGCGTTTTAAGCTGGTGCGCCGCGTCGGCTAAAAAGCGTTTTTGGATAGCCACCGAGCTTTTCAAACGCATCAGCAAATCGTTGACCGACGACACCAGCGGAGCCACCTCTTGCGGCACCTCTTCATCGTCAATAGGGCTCAAATCGTCAGGACTCCGTTGGCGAATTCTGTCTTCGAGCTTGTTCAGCGGGCGAATACCCCGCACCAACGCAAACCACACCAGCAGCACCGCCAGCGGCATCACCGCAAACTGCGGCAGCATCACGCCTTTGACAATTTCTGTGGCCAATACCGAGCGCTTCTCGAGTGTTTCTGCCACCTGTACCAGCGCTGGCTTTGCATCGTCGAGTTTGACCCAAACATATGCCACACGCACTGACTGCCCCCGCACTTCGTCGTCGCGGATTTTCACCTCTCCAAAGTTGGGCTTGTCTTCATCGGGCGGTGCAGGCAAATCCCGCTCGCCACTCAAAAACTCGCCGCTAGTGCCCAGCACTTGGTAGTACACCAAATCAGAATCGTCAGCACGCAGAATTTCGCGGGCGGGTTGGGGCAGGTTAAAGCTGGCTTTGCCGCGCTGCACGGTGATAATTTGCGCCAATGCCTGCACGTTGTATTCAAGCGCTCGGTCAAAGGGCTTGCCAGCAATGCTTTGCGCCACCAGCCAAGTGAGCACAAGGCTAATGGGCCACAGCAAAAGCAAAGGCGTGAGCATCCAGTCTAGGATTTCTCCAAACAGGCTGCGCTGCTCACGCTGGAATATTTTCAAGCGATTTTCTCGAGGCAGTAGCCCAACCCACGCACGGTGGCGATGCGAATTGGTCCTTTTTCAATTTTTTTGCGCAATCGGTGAATGTAGACTTCAATGGCGTTGTTGCTGACCTCTTCGCCCCATTCACACAGGCGCTCGACCAATTGGTCTTTGCTGACCAGACGGCCTGTGCGCTGGAGCAGCACCTCTAGCAAGCCAAGCTCGCGCGCAGACAAATCGACCATCTTGCCGTCAATGGTGGCCACACGTCCGCCTTGGTCGTATTGCAAAGGGCCATGCTTAATCAGTGAGCTGGCGGCCCCCATACCGCGGCGGGCCAGCGCCCGCACCCGCGCCTCAAGCTCTTGCAAGCTAAATGGCTTGGCCATGTAATCGTCGGCACCGTAATCCAAGCCTTTCACACGCTCTTCAATGCCGTCGGCAGCGGTCAAAATGAGCACTGGCAAGGTGGAGCCGCGCGCGCGCAGTTTTTTGAGCACCTCCAAGCCATGCAGCTTGGGCAAGCCCAAATCCAAAATCAGCAGGTCAAATTCGCTATTGATCATCAGCGCTGCGTCGGCCTGCGCACCGTCTGGCACATGGTCTACCGCTGCGCCTGAGGCACGCAAACTGCGCATCAGGCCATCGGCTAACACTTGGTCGTCTTCGGCTATTAAAATTCTCATCGTGCGCTCCATTGGCTTGCGGGCAAGCCTAGTGATAAAAAATGCAGTATGTCGGGCTGCGTCGATTCTATGCCTCTTGGGCTTCTGGCATGCTTACACGCCCACGCCCACGCATGCGTTTTCGCGTAGGCATGCGTTTACGCGTAGGCATGCGCATACGCATCCAGCCCTGCGCGGGTGACATGCGCAATGTCGGCCCCCACCTCTTGCTCAAATTCTTGCTGCGTCTGCGCAACCGCTTGTTCAAAGGCTCTGAGCCAAAGCAAGCCAGCGGGCGTAAACAGCACCAAGCGTGCGCGTTTGTCACGCCCGTCCATGTTGCGCGTGACCAAGCCCCACGCCTCGCATTGGTTCACCAAATCGCCCATGGCCTGCTTGCTCATGCCCGCTGCTGCGGCCAAATCTACCAAGCGCGAGCCCTGCAAATCTAAATGCCGCGTGATGTGGATGTGCGCCGCACTCACTTGGGCACGCGCAGCCAAATTTGACAGCGCCAAGGGCACGTCAATGTTGTGCGCCATCAGCGTCAACACACGGGCATCGAAGCGGCGCAGCGCTTCGCCCAATAGCCGCCCTAAGTGGGTTTGCCGCCATGATTGCGCGCTGTTTATAGGCAATTGCATGGGTTTTATTTTAGTCAATTAAACTGACTAAAAAAATTTAATATGCAATGTATTTGTCGTTTATATTACTGGTTAAGCAGACAGCATGTATACAAAAACAAGCTGCTGACATCGGGTCACAACACACTTAACCTATTGATATTTAAAGGAAATCACCATGGACGCAGTAGTTAAAGGCAGCAAAATCGACACCGCCAAGGCAGAGGCCGCATCGTCTGAAAAAGCCAAGGCGCTGCAAGCCGCGCTGGCGCAAATCGAAAAACAGTTCGGCAAAGGCACCATCATGCGTCTGGGCGAAGGCGAGGTGATTGAAGACATCCAAGTCGTGTCCACTGGTTCGCTGGGCTTGGACATTGCGCTGGGCGTAGGCGGTTTGCCGCGCGGCCGTGTGGTTGAAATCTATGGCCCAGAGTCTTCGGGCAAAACCACCCTCACCCTGCAAGTGATCGCCGAGATGCAAAAAATTGGCGGCACCTGCGCCTTTGTGGATGCCGAGCATGCGCTAGACACCCAATACGCCCAAAAACTCGGCGTGAACCTGCAAGACCTGTTGATTAGCCAGCCCGACACCGGCGAGCAAGCGCTAGAAATTGTGGACAGCTTGGTGCGCTCGGGCGCGGTGGATTTGATCGTGATTGACTCGGTGGCAGCGCTCACGCCCAAGGCCGAGATTGAAGGCGAGATGGGCGACAGCTTGCCCGGCCTGCAAGCCCGCCTGATGAGCCAAGCCCTGCGCAAGCTCACCGCCACCATCAAAAAAGCCAATTGCATGGTGATTTTCATCAACCAAATCCGCATGAAAATTGGTGTGATGTTTGGCAGCCCCGAAACCACCACAGGCGGCAACGCGCTCAAGTTTTACGCCTCGGTGCGCCTAGACATCCGCCGCATTGGCACTATTAAGAAGGGCGAAGAGGCGATTGGCAACGAAACCCGCGTCAAAGTGGTCAAAAACAAAGTCGCCCCACCGTTTAAAACCGCCGAATTCGACATCTTGTTTGGCGAAGGCATCAGCCGCCACGGCGAGATCATTGACCTGGGCGTGGTGGCCAAGGTGGTTGAAAAGTCAGGCGCTTGGTACGCCTACAAAGGCGAAAAAATTGGCCAAGGCCGCGACAATTCACGCGAATTTTTGCGCGAAAACCCCGATTTGGCCATTGAAATCGAAAACAAGGTGCGCGAGAGCTTGGGCATTCCACTGTTGCCCACCAAAGCTTCTGCCTAATTTTATTGACCATTAATTTGGGCAATGTCACCGTCATATGGTCATACTTTGCTATTGAATATATAGTATGTTGGCATTGTCACAACTCTCCCTCAAAGGCCGAGCACTGCGTGCGCTGGCTGGCCGCGAGCATTCGCGCGTAGAACTAGAGCGCAAACTCAGCCCCCACGAGGCTGCGCCCGGCGAGTTGGCCCATATTTTGGACGACTTAACTGCCAAGGGCTTCATCAGTGAGGCGCGTGTAGCGCAATCGGTGATTCACCGCCGCGCCTCCAAGCTGGGCACAGCCCGCGTCGTGCAAGAAATGCGTGCCAAAGGCCTCGACAACGATACCGTAGCCCAAGCCACCGAGCAGCTCAAAGCCACCGAGTTTGCACGTGCCCAAGAAGCATGGCAACGCAAATTTGGCGAGCCAGCCACCACCCCAGCCGAACGCGCCAAACACATGCGTTTTTTAGCCAGCAGAGGCTTTGCGCCCGAGGTGATACGCAAGGCGGTGCGAAGCGGTGAAGACGACTTTTAAGCACCAAGAATAACGCCTCGACGCTCGATAGGAGGCCAAGGCGTGAATATTTTGAGGCTTGCCACACAAGACTTCAATGAGGCCATCGAAACAAATCAATTCAACCCTCGGACGTTACTAGTTAGTTTCGTCTGGTCAATCCAACTAGGTCACTGCCTTGTACGTGATGCCATGGCCTGGCGGCAAGTTGGCAAGAATATTCTTCACCGCCTCCTCAGTTCTAAGACCCCCATTGGTTTGTCATGGCGTAGGTATTGCCATCAAGATGGAATACTTCATCATCTTTACAAAAGTATCTTCTTGCGTCCTTGTCTGGCACTGCATTCATTAGCTGATCGCCAGTGAGGCATCCAGAGGCTGACATAAACATCATGGATTCACGTCAGGAGACAGCGCCCGCGATGGCCTGCGGTTTTAGCCCCAAGCGAAGAGCCTCCTGAAAAGCGGTGGCTTCTGGTAAGGGTATGACTTGCTGCACATCCAGCAGAACCCGGCCCTGAAAGGCGTAAGGCCGCATCCGAAAACACATGATGTCCAACCCCTGCGCATTAAGCCAAAGAACTGCCGATGTGATCTCTTTGGAGAAGTCAGCGGATGCCAAAACGATTTTCCATGGAATCTTTGGTGAAATCGTAGAGTGCCATTGTGTGTATTTTGCTTGGTTAGGCGTTGTATTCTACCAACAGCATTGGAATTGGTGTCACTCCCATTTCACGGACAACTTGTCGTAACAAAGGAGCAACTGTGTTTGAATGCAAGCTATTTTTGCAATATATTTACATATTTACATCCTGTGCATAAGTCTTGCTAAACGGCTGCCCTGAGCGCACTACGGCATTCATGATAATCAATAACTTGTGCATGCACGCGACGATTGCGACTTTGACGGCCTTGCCTTGAGCCTTGAGTTTTTGGGAGAACGCTTTAATCACGGGCTCATGTTGCATAGCGCTTAAAGTTGCCATATAAAGCGCTGCTCTGAGGGCAGCCCTTCCTCCCCAAGTCACGCGCTTACCTTTGAACTTGCCACTGTCACAGTTCAGTGGTGCAACACCAGCGAGCTTGGAGATCTCGCGTGCACTCAATTGCCCTAGCTCAGGCAGCATAGCCATCAGCGCCGCCTGCATGCCCGCTCCTACGCCCTTTATGCCCTTGAACAAATCTAGTTTGGGCGCAAAGTGATTATCCAAAGAGCGAACGATCTCCTGATCTATCTGCACAATTTGACGCAGGAGCATTTGGAGCACGCGCGCGATGCTCTTGTGCTGAGATTTGTGCGCCATGTGTAGCCGATTTTGCTCTGCTACTTTCATTTGCATGAGCTGGCCACGACGCACAACCAAGGCTTGCAGCAGGCTCTGGCTTTGCGTGGGCATCTTAAACATCATGCGCTGTGCGCGTCCGCTGTCCTGCAGAGTCTGCGCAAAATGAGACAGTACCTTGGCATCCAGCGCATCTGTTTTGGATAGATAGCCCATGGCTTTGGCAAAGTCTCTGGCTTGGCGCGGGTTGACAACGATCACAGCTAGGTCTGCTAGGCACAAAGCCATTGCGCATTCCCGCTCGAAGCCTCCAGTGGCCTCCAACAAGATAACGCCGATTGCTGTACTGCGCTGCTTGATCAATACGATCAGTTGTGCTATGCCCTCTGGGCTGTTGTCCAGAACATGCGTTTTGCTGGTTTTATCCAGCGCGACCTCCAGTGTAGCCTTGGAGACATCAATACCGATGAAGAGTTTGTCAGAGTTGTCCATCATGCCCATCCTTGCAAATACGAGGTCTTTTCCTGATTGCAGACACAGAAGTCTGTTAACAAAAAAAGCCAGCGAGCAACTGTTCGGGCTTTTGATAAACAGTCGGTCATACACGCCAAATGCTCCTTTGCGGGCTTGTTGTCCCATGGAGTCGACGGGCTGTGCATAACTTTCTGAAACCTTCTTTTTTACTCCCCTGCTCGAAGCATACAAGGGAGTTTGTGAGATAGCGCCAAGTCCATGTTGCCGGACTGAGAGGTGTAGTTTGAATGGCTGCTGTCTTCAAAAGACTATCTTTAGCAGCCCTCACTTGATCGTGATTGAGCCAGTGCAGAGATTGTCACAATAGCAGCTGCGTATCGTGCAGTGCCGTGATGAATACATCCACTCGCCCAGACACAACATCCGCAATCAACTGGCGGTTGCTCAATTTTAGGCAGAACTCAAAAGGATAGGAGGCAATGTTGCCCGCGAGTGTCAATTGCTTGGTGTTGCACGTGTCAAAAAACTCTGGATATGTTGCTTGCACTGCTGGCATGTGCAGATGACCTACTGTTTCAATAAATCGGGATACTTTTTCTCACGCAGTTCGTCGATAGCTTTGTCAGTGAGTTTCCACGCATCACCTTTGATGCGTGTGATCAGCACCGTCCAAACGCGCTCAAAGGCTTGTAGCGCATCTGCATCGTTGAACCGAATTCCCGCAGGTAGCAGCGGGGCAATATCTTCGGTCAAACTACGGGTCAGCTTTTCTAGCATTCGTTGCTCTGCGATGGCTCGGGTAATGGGTTTGCCTTCAAGTGCCAAGTAATGATCGAAGCAGGCAATCAGCTTGTCGGGGTCCATCGCCAACTGGTCGAGGCCGTGGTGCAGGTCGAAAAGGTCGCGGTTCTTCCGGCGTTGCAGCAGGGCGCGCAGCTTGGTACCGAAGAGTTCTTCGGGCTCAAATGAGGCGATCTCGGTCTTGCCCCGATACCAATCGTTGTCCATGGCAAAAGGATAGGACTTGATGCCGAGCAGGTGGGTGTGCTCGCGGGTGTTGATCTCGACCTTGAGTTTGAGGGTGGTTTGCGGATCGGCTTCGGGATTGAATTTGAAGACCAATTGCATGGAATGGCCTGCCTGCTCGCGGCTGCATTTGCCCAGCCATGACAGTACCTCGCGGATTGTATCAACCGTTGGGCCAATCGGCTCGGCCTGCGTTTGCACCAAATCAATATCCTCGGAGTAGCGCAGCGGTTGTTTGAACAGCAGTTTGTTGATGGCGGTGCCGCCGCGAAAGGCGATCTTGCCTTGCAGCGCCGGTGCGTTGAAGAGGTCACACAGCGCCCGGCTAATGATGAGGTCTTGTTCGACTTGGCGTGCATCGGGCCACGGGGTCTGAATGCTCCAAGCTTGGAGGTAGGCGGTGGGTATCAAAAGTCAATCTCCACGGGTTCGTTCATCACCAGCTTCCACTTGGTATTTTTTTCATATGATGCCATCAAGGATGCCAGTAATGGTTTCACGGAAGGATCCAGTGGTACGCTGGTCTTGGCCTGCTGGGCGAAAGGCGCTAAGGCCTTGGCTTGGCGAGCATGGCCAGCCAGCTCCAGCAGGTAGCCCAAGCGACGCACGGTGGCGCTCTCATAGGCGGCAGCGGCCTTGGCTAGTTGACGCGGATCAGCTTTGGCACCGATGTCTTTGGCGATTTGCGCGACACCGTGGATACCCGTGGCCTTGCGCAGATAGCGGGCGCAGTCCAGCAATGTCAGCTCAACGCCAGCCACTTGGGCAAACCCAGCATCACTTTTCATCTGTGCCAGTAAATCGGTGTGGTTAAGCAGTGTGAAAGTTTCCGAGGCTTGGTACACAAACTGGAGACGGTGGCGACCCAACTCGATATCGCGCTGCTGTTTGGGCACAATCACTTGGAACACCATGGCGGCTTGATGAGAGGCACCGTGGAAAGCTGCCGCCCTCAACAGCGAGATACGGTAGTCCACGCCTTGGTGCTGCATAAGAGGATCAATCCAGCGTACCGGGTCTGGTGCGCCGGTAACGGTGTCTTCTGGGCGCAAGATCAAATAAAAACCGTGACGGGGGTTGGCTAGGCGGCGTTTTTTGATGAGCCGGGTGATGCCTACCATCAAAGTATCGGGGTTCGCGTCCAAGGCAGTCTGCACGTCTTCACGCGAAAAGTAGGCACGACCATGGGCGAGCCGGTCATTGATGAACTGTGCGAGCGGTAGCATTCCCAGATCTTATGCAAAAAAATACAAAAACACAAGGATTTTGCGTATGCTTTGGGAGATTGAGGTGCAAAATAGAACCGATATAGCAATACCGTTTTGAAAATGTAAAAAGCCTTAAGAATTAAATTCTTAAGGCTTTTTGGACTTCCACGGACTACCGTGGAAGCTATGATGGTGGCCTGGGGCGGAATCGAACCACCGACACAAGGATTTTCAATCCTCTGCTCTACCGACTGAGCTACCGGGCCATTTAACTGCTACTCCTGGGCGGATCAGTCGTTGTATTTCTCGACTGGGCTACCGAGCTATTTATTTTGATCGCAACTAGCGAAGCCTCAGATTATATCGTGAGAAATTGCTTATGCGTTGCTGCTTTTCTTGCTGCGTGATAAATCTACGCCTAATTGTTTGAGTTTGCGGTACAGGTGGGTGCGCTCAAGGCCTGTTTTTTCGGCAACACGGGTCATGGAGCCGCCTTCTTTGGACAAATGGAATTCAAAATAGGCTTTTTCAAACTCGTCGCGGGCTTCGCGCAGCGGTTTGTCCAGGCCAAAAGACTGCACTGGCTGGGGGCCGATTTCTACCGCTTGAAGCAGGGTTTGTCCCCCCATCATGGCCGACTCTACGGTCATTTCTGGCGCTTTACTGGTCGCCATTTGCAAAACGCCTGCCTTGCTGAATTTGGATTTACTCAGACCTTCGTTGACTGCTTTGAGCAGTTTTTGCAGCGTGATGGGTTTTTCTAAAAACGAGGTCGCACCGATGCGGGTGGCTTCTACCGCGGTGTCAATGGTGGCGTGGCCGCTCATCATGATCACGGGCATGGTGAGTTGACCCGTGGCGGCCCACTCTTTGAGCAAGCTCACACCGTCGGTGTCGGGCATCCAAATATCCAGCAACACCAAATCGGGGCAAGACTTGGCGCGGGCTTGGCGAGCTTGAGCCGCATTGACCGCTACTTCGACCGCATGGCCTTCGTCGTTCAAAATTTCTTGCAGCAGGCTGCGAATGCCCAGTTCGTCATCGACCACCAAAATACTTGCCATAGCGCTTGTCTTCGAGTTTGTTGTGAATTAGCGACTAGTCGCCACTGCGAATGATAACGATACTTGCGCCCCTTGTGGGGTTTTTACGTCACTATTTTTTGCGTTTTCTTGGGGATTTTCTGACACTTTTTCTTTACTTTGGCGGTTTGATAGCTCAATACGTGCGCCATGGTCATCTGCAATCTTTTTTACCACAGCCAAGCCTAGGCCGGTGCCTTTGTCTTTGGTGGTGATGTAGGGCTCGAAGGCGCGTTTAAGAATCGCCTCGGAGAAACCTGTTCCGTTGTCGCGCACAGTCATGCGCACGCGGCGGCTCTCGCTGTTGTATCGGGTACTGATCACAACGCGGGGGTTGGATGACAAGGCGCAAGCGTCTTGGGCGTTTTGCAACAGGTTGTGGATGACTTGGCGCAGCTGCTGTGCATCGCCCATGATAAAAGGCGCATCGGCCTCTAGCTCGGTGCTGATCGGCACAACGGCACTGTCTAGTGCGTAAAGCCCTAGCACCCCAACGATCAGTGCGTTGAGGTCGAGTGCAGCGAGTTTGGCCTCGGGCAGACGGGCGTAGTCTCGAAACTCATTGACCAAACGCTTCATGGCATCGACTTGCTCCACGATGGTTTTGACTGATTTGCCGAGCAATGCGTCGTCGGCCTCACTGAGTTTGCCCTGCAACTTGAGCTCTAGCCGCTCCGCCGAGAGCTGAATGGGTGTCAGCGGATTTTTAATCTCATGGGCGAGCCTGCGGGCCACTTCGCCCCATGCTTGCGCACGCTGGGCCGAGACGGCTTCTGATATGTCATCAAAGACCAGTAAATACACATTTTTATCAGGTTTTTCACCCGATGTCGTCGTCAAAAGGACACCTCTTGCTATCAAATTAATAACGTGCTTGCTTCCAAATGGATTGCCTGCACTGCCAAATGTGGTCTCACTTGATTGCGCTGCGCCATCGGAGGAGTCCTGCAATTCGAAGGATTGCTGCCAGTGGTCTAAGCCGTGTGGCTCTTGGGCATCGTTTGCTCTGTGTTCCAGTTCAAAAGCTGCAAACTGCTGCTCCACGCCTTGACCAAACCGCTCTAGCCCAGGAATTTGTGTAAGCCTGTGCCCCACATGCGCCGCCATGGGAATACGCAGCACGCGCGTGGCACTGGGATTGCACGACACCATGCGTTTGTCGCCGTCGAGCACAACCACGCCTGCGGTGAGGGTATCTAAAATAGTTTGTAAATGCGCCCTTGCGGCATCAACTTGCGCCATGCTCAGCTGCACATCCGTGCGTGCGTCAAGCAGCTGTTGGGTCATGAGCGCAAAATCGCGGGTGAGTCCGCCCAGCTCGTCCTTGGTTTTCAGCGCCGCCTTGGGGGTTAAGTCTCCGCCCGCTACCTGGGCCACCCCCTCCGCTAGCAAAAACAATGGACGTACCAATTGGTTACCCAGCAATACGGCTAACAAAACTGCACCAAAAACCGCAAGAAACAAACTCAAGGTCAAAGTGCCAATGTACATCTGGCGCAGGCCTGAACGCGCCAAAGAGCGCTCTTGGTATTCGCGGTGCGCTTCTTGCACCGCTATGGCATTGGCCACCAGCGCGGGGGGAAGAAGCTGCGTCACTTGGAGCAGCCGTTGCTCATCTGCCAGGCCAAAATTGGCAGCACTGACTTGCGCCAATACGCGCACGCGGGCATTGGCTGCGCCCGCAGCGGCTGTATCGTCCAATCCGTCAATTTGCGAGACTACGCGCTGGCTGCGCACCTGGCGCAACTGCGAGGCACTGGGTCGCTCTGGCTGGAGGACAAAGCGCGAACGACCCGCGCTGCCAATGACCTGGCCGCTGCTGCTCCACAAAATCACATCTTCAGCACCCAGTTGCTCACGCAGGCGGTCTAATGCCAAGCCTGCGGTGCTGTTGTTGGACTCTCCCAGTTGGGTGGCCGCCACGCGCGTCTTGCTGGATAAGTCTGCCGCCAAAGTGTCCAGTGTAGAGCGCCCAAGATTGAGGCCAGCATCTAGCGCCCCCTCGACTTTGACATCAAACCAGCTCTCAATAGAGCGGGAGACAAACTGGTAGGACACCACATAAATCAACGCACCCGGCAAAATTCCAACCAGCGCAAACACCGCAGCAAGCTTTACTAATAAGCGGCTGCCAAATTTTCCACGCCGTAAACGCGATAACAAGCGCCAAGTAATCCAAGCAATCACCAAAAACAAACCAGCGGCTACCGCAATGTTAAGAATGAACAAGCGCTGGTAGTTGCGTTCGTACAGCGCTTGGTTGCTGGTGGCCTGCGTGAGCAGAAATATCAACACCACGCCAATCGCCACCATCGCTGCCGCACCAAAACTGAGCGCCCAGCGCATGGCAGTAGAGGTTCGCATGCCCTCCCCCACTGCTTTTAGGCGGGCAGCGCGGGTAGGGGTGTAGTTAGCGGGCTGCATCGGGCGCATTCGGGCGCACATTACTTCGCACCGATATGGTCCATTCAGATTGGCTGGATGCGCCTATTTGAAAAGGCCTAGGTAGCTGCGAAAGGTCTAATCGGTAGTGAAAGTCAATGCTGTGGCGGCTGTCTGGGTCAATATCATTGATTTCGGAGATTTTCCAACGGGTGATCCGCTGTGCGGCTGCCAAAGCATCCGGTAGAGTGTCAAAGTTCTGGCCTAGTGCCACGCCATTTGCAGCAACATTGCCTTGTGTGACAGTTAAACGCCATCGGCGTGTGAGCGGCTGGTAAGCCAAGCGTATGCTGCGCTTGACCTGAGCAAGCTGTTTGTCGTACCAGTACCAGCGGTCGCGGAAGATATCGGCTTCGGCCACAAAAACAATCGGAATTCCTTTGAGCAGCGCAGCCTCAACGGCTGGCGGCAGGTCAAAACTCAAACTCGCCCATAAATACAAACCGTCGTCCGCACGCTCCACGCGCAGTGCACTGATTGCTGGGTTGGCTGTTTGGGCTGACACACTCCATGCAAATACGGCCGCAATGGCCAGTGCTAGGTATGTCGCGGTTAGTGCGAAGGCAGCCAACTGCGACTCAAGGCATCGCCCCAAAAGGCGACAACCGCTAAGTAACTTGTTTTTGCAAAAGTGCGTAATAAAAGCCGTCATGATCACTTACCAAATTGTGCTGGACGGCATGGGTTTTACCCTGATTTGTGGGTAATAAATGCCCAGGCGAGGGCAGTAAAGTAGCGTCGGTGTGGCGCATAACAAACGCTTGGGCTTGGTTTGCCCCCTCTGCCCTGAAAACCGAGCAAGTGCAATACAACATACTTGCACCGCCAGCGAGCAAGGGCCACAGAGTATCAAGCAGGCTTTGCTGCGTTGCTGCGAGCTGCTGTACATCGGTTTCACGACGCAGCCAGCGCACATCAGGATGGCGGCGCACGATGCCAGAGGCGGTGCAAGGGGCATCCAACAAGATGGCATCAAAAGGCTGGTCGTCCCACCATAGCTGGGGCTGGGCCGCATCTGCCACCATGACATCTGCGGTCAGGCCCAGGCGGTTGAGGTTTTCGTGGATACGCTCTGCGCGTTGGGCATCTATCTCTAGCGCGGTAATTTCAACACGCCAACCACGCGCTGCACAAAGCTCAGCCAAATGCGCCGTTTTGCCCCCCGGTGCTGCACATGCATCGAGAATTCGCAGTGGTTGCCCATCTGTGCGGGGAACGGTGGCGGCCAGCAGCATAGGGGCGGCCATTTGCGCGGCGCTGTCTTGCACCGAGAACCAGCCCGCTTCGTAGCCCGGAAGCTGGGTCACATCGCCCGCTTTTGGCAACATTAGGGCTCCATTTTGCAGCTCGATCACTTCTATATCTGTAGCGGTATATGACGACGTGACGCTGACATTGGTTGTTTTTGTTGTATTTATTCGCAATACCAAATGAGCTCGGCTATTACTGGCTTCCAAAATATTTTGCCATTCCTGTGGATGGTCATTTTTCAAGCGCTTGATCCACCAGCGGGGATGATTCCACAGCGCAACGGGGTCACGCTGTGCCTGCGCCAGCATTGGCCCACGTTCGCGGATAAATCGCCGCAGGCAGGCATTCAGAAAACTGGCTTGCGCAGCGGTATCTGGCTGCTTTTTAGCCGCTTCTACTGCTTGATTGACCAAGGTGTGTTCATCGTATTGAGGGCCACTACCCGCCAAAGACTTGGCGTTTGAACCAGCGCCGATTCGGATATCGGACGAGACTGCGCTGTTGGCAAGCAAGGCCAAAGCCACGCATAGCAGTGCATCGGCCGCTGGTGGAGGAGCGCGTTTGGCCAACTGCGTGCGCAAAGCCTGCGCCAAGCCAAGATGCCGCAACACATAAAAAGCCAGCGCCTGTACGCCAGGTTTCAACGGTTTTTCTACAGACAATAATGCCGATGTCACCGTATGGCCGTCGTATACCGCCATCAAAACTATAGCAACTTCTTGCAACTGTCGCCACAGAGGAATTTGACCCTTCGCCGAGTCGCTGGCCTGCGTGTATACCATCAAGCCAAGGTATCCGCCCAAATATTGCTAGCCCAGTTGTTGGCATAGACCCCCTCCAGCAGAGACGGCGCAGCGCTCAGCCCGCCCGCGCCAGCCACTGTTTTGAAGGTTTTGTCTTTCGCGTCATAGGCGTGTACGCTGGCTACGTGCACGACGTTTTTGTCGTCCACAAAGCTGTAGCAGGTGTTGGCCAGCATGGGCGCTGGGTTAATGCTCCAGCCCGCAAGTTGGGCAACGATGGCCGCCGCCGCCACTTTGGCGTGGTTGTTGGCCATGTGGCCGCTTTTGGGCATGGCCGGTGCAATTTGAATCGAGTCGCCCAGTACATGAACGTCTTTGGCTGCGGTGGATTCAAACGTTTGGTAGTTTACGCCGCACCAACGGCCATTGGCCATGTTGCTCAGCCCTGTTTGCACGGCGATACTGCCCGCACGCATATTGGGCAGGGCGTTGATGACGCTGGCTTTGACGTCGTCTTGGATTTCAAATTTCACCGTGCCGGTTTTGGCATCGACTGCGGTGACTTTGTGGTCGCCTCGGTATTCGACCATGCCTTTGTATTGGCCGTTCCACTGGGCTTTGAACAGGCCGGCCTTGGAGGTGACATCGGGGTTGGCATCCAAGATGAGCACTTTGCTTTTGGGTTTGGCTTGTTTGAAATACCATGCGACTTGGCAGGCGCGTTCATAGGGGCCTGGGGGGCAGCGGTAGGGCGCTAGTGGAATGGTGATGGCAAAGACGCCTCCGTCTGGCATGGCTTGTAGTTGTTGACGCAGTGCAACTGTTTCTGCGCCGGCTTTCCAAGCTTGGACGATGGCGCCGCTGGCGTTGGCGGCTGCCAAGCCTTCGATGCTGCCCATCATGAGTTCTACGCCGGGGGAAACCACGAGTTTGTCGTAGGCGATGCTTGCGCCACCAGCCAAGGTGACGGTTTTTTTGTCGGTGTCGATGCGGCTGGCCATGTCTTTGACGACGGTGACTCCGTGGTTTTTGGACAGGCCTGTGTAGGCGCTGGTGATGTCAGAGAGCTGCTTGGAGCCGCCTAGCACGAGGTTGGACATGGGGCAGGAGATGAATGTGTCGTTGGGCTCTATCAAGACGACATCGATTTTGTAGTCAGACAGCAGGCGTACGTATTTGGCTGCGGTGGCGCCGCCGTAGCCGCCGCCGATGACGACGACGCGGGCTTTGCTGGGGATGGAGGCGGTGCTGGCGCAAGCGCCTAGGCCCAAAAGGCTCAGTGCGGCGGACGATTGCAGGAAGCTGCGGCGGGGCAGGTGTGCGTTCATGTCATGTCTCCTTATTTTTTCTGGGCGGCAAAGTAGGCGGCGATTTGGGCGATTTGGGTGTCGCTGTAGCCTTTGGAGATTTGGTGCATGATGGTGGCTGGGCGTGTGCCTGTTTTGAAGGCGTTCATCTGGGCGATGGTGTAGTCTGCGCTCAAACCCGCTAGCCCTGTGACGGCTGAGCCTTCGGTGGCCTTGCCGTTTGTGCCGTGGCAGTTGGCGCAGGTGGCGGCTAGGCTTTTAGTTTGCAATGCCTCAACAGTCTGGCCTAGCGCGGCTGAGGTGGACATCGCCACAACACCCACCAAACAAAAGGCCTTACCCGTGCGCAAAATACTGGCCACTGCACCGTTTAATATTCGGTAGGGCGGGTTGCTTGTCATGGCAAGTGTTGGCTTATTGGTTGGCATTACATTCTCCAAAATTTACGTCTAAAACAAGGTTCTTCGCATTCAATTATGCGCTAGGTCACGGGGTTTGAAAGGGGTAGTTACCCCACAGAGCTGCCAAACGGTGTCCAGACGCTGCAGCGAGCATAGATGCGGGAAATTGCACAATCGCAGCGTTGTAATCTGTAGCAGCGCGATTGTAAGCATCCTTGGAGAAGGCAATCGCACTGTCGACTGCCGCCAAATCAGCGTGACAGCTACGCAGGCTTTGATCCACGACGATATAGGGCACACGCAGGGTATCACTCGCCAATTGCGCCTGTACTACTCCCAATGCGCTGGCAAGCACAGACTCGGCCAACTCTAGCGCTCTAACAGCTTGCACACTCGACGGAGATGCTTTCAAAGCGCTGGCTGCAGCACTGGCCTGTCCATTGGCTGCAATGGTTGACTCCAGCAACGCCACTACATCGGTCAAATAAACACGCGCCGCCTCTGCCCACTGCCCGATCAGGGTGTAGCGTTGCTCCAAATGGAAGTCCAGTTTTAACTGGGCATCCTGTATTTTGCTGCGAAGTCGTACCAAACGGTTGTGCACGCCAACAGCCCAAAACACACACACTACGACCAAAGAAATTGCCAATAAATAAACATCCGACATATGCATCAAAACCAAAAAGAAAACCCTGAGGATCGCTCGCGCGAACCAGTCAGGGTTTTGTAGTCAGCGCTCATCACAAACGCTACTAGCCACAGATCTGCTTATGCCGCGTCTGCTGCGACGCTCGTGTCTTCGGTGGCTGAGCTTTGCCCCTCCATCTCAGCTGCCTCAGCTTCAGCGATAGCGCGGCGCTCTTCTTCGTTGAGCTGCTCTTTGATAGCACGCGCTTCGTGGTAAGCCATGCCCGTACCAGCGGGTATGAGACGACCTACGATCACGTTTTCCTTCAAGCCACGCAAAGTATCGCGTTTGCCCATAATGGCAGCTTCGGTTAACACGCGCGTAGTCTCTTGGAAAGAAGCAGCGCTGATGAAGCTGTCAGTAGACAACGATGCTTTGGTAATACCCAAGAGCAAATTACTGTAGACAACAGGCAACTTGCCTGCGGCACGCAGGGCATCGTTGGTATCGAGCATTTCAGAGCGCTCAATTTGCTCGCCCGCAATGTAAGTCGAGTCGCCCACATTCTCAACCACCACACGGCGCAGCATCTGGCGCACGATAGTTTCAATGTGTTTGTCGTTGATCTTCACGCCCTGCAAACGGTACACGTCTTGCACCTCGTCCACAATGTAGCGCGCCAGTTCTTCCACACCTAAAAGTCGCAAAATGTCTTGCGGATCGGCAGGACCGTCCACCACCGACTCGCCTTTGTTAACCACTTGGCCTTCGTGCACCAAGATGTTTTTCTCTTTGGGAATCAACTCGTCCCACACTTTGCCGTCTGGATCGGTGATTTGCAAACGCACCTTGCCTTTGGTCTCTTTGCCAAACGAAACGGTGCCTGTGATTTCAGCAAGCATGCCCTTGTCTTTCGGTTGGCGGGCTTCAAACAACTCGGCGACACGCGGCAAACCACCGGTAATATCGCGGGTTTTTTGACCTTCTACGGGCATCCGTGCCAGCACTTCACCCGGGCCGACGTCTTGTCCGTCACGCACTTGAACCAAGGCTCCCACTTGGAAGCCAATGGTCACAGAGTGGTCCGTGCCAGGAATCTTCACTTCGTTGCCAGATGCGTCGATCAGCTTGACCTGAGGCCGTACAATTTTTGTAGCGCCACGGCGTTTTGGGTCGATCACAACCAAGGTTGACAGGCCAGTGACCTCGTCCACCTGCTTGGCTACCGTCAAGCCTTCTTCGACGTTTTCAAACTTAGCCTGTCCCGCAAACTCGGTGATGATGGGTCGGGTCAAAGGATCCCAATTGGCCAAAATCGCACCCGCTTTGATCACTTGGTCTGACTTGACCGTCAAGATAGCGCCGTATGGCACTTTATGGCGTTCACGTTCGCGGCCATTGTCATCGCTGATCACGATTTCGCCCGAACGTGCAATGACCACTAGCTCGCCTTTGCTGTTGCTGACGTAGCGCATGGTGTTGTTAAAGCCAATTGAACCATTGCTCTTGGCCTCAACGCTTGACGCAACCGATGCGCGTGAAGCAGCACCACCGATGTGGAAAGTGCGCATGGTCAGCTGGGTGCCAGGCTCGCCAATCGACTGTGCGGCTATGACACCGACAGCTTCACCGTGGTTGATATAACCACCACGCCCCAGGTCGCGGCCATAGCATTTGGCGCACAGCCCATAGCGTGTTTCGCAATTGAGCACGGTACGTACTTTGATTTCGTCCACGCCTGCGGCTTCGATTTCATCCAATCCGTCTTCGTCAAGCATGCTTCCAGCCTTAACGATGATGGAACGATTCTCTGGATGCACAACATCGTCTATTGACGTGCGGCCAAGAACACGGTCACGCAGTGACTCGATCACTTCGCCGCCCTCAACAATAGCGCGCATGACCTGTCCGTCTGATGTACCACAATCGTCTTCGGTCACTACCAAATCTTGTGTCACGTCCACCAAACGGCGGGTCAGATAGCCAGAGTTAGCAGTCTTGAGCGCTGTGTCAGCCAAGCCTTTACGTGCGCCGTGTGTAGAGATGAAGTACTCCAACACATTCAAGCCTTCGCGGAAGTTAGCCGTGATCGGGGTCTCGATGATCGAGCCATCAGGTTTGGCCATCAAGCCGCGCATACCAGCGACTTGTCGGATCTGAGCAGCAGAACCGCGCGCACCAGAATCGGCCATCATGTAGATCGAGTTGAACGACTCTTGATCGACTTCATTGCCATGGCGGTCAATGACTTTCTCTTTGGAGAGCTGGGCCATCATCACTTTAGAGACTTCATCGCCAGATTTGCCCCAAATATCCACCACTTTGTTGTAGCGCTCGCCCGAGGTCACCAAGCCTGAGACATACTGTTGCTCAATCTCTTTCACCTCTTTTTGCGCACGTTCGATGATGCTCTGCTTTTGCGGCGGCACTAGCATGTCATCAATCGCAATCGAAATACCCGCTTGGGTGGCCAAACGGAAACCGCTTTGTAGTAATTTATCAGCAAAAACCACGGTTTCTTTCAAGCCACACTTGCGGAAAGACACGTTAATCAGCTTAGAGATTTCTTTCTTCTTGAGCGCTTTGTTCATGTTGGCAAAAGGCAAGCCTTTTGGCAAAATCTCAGACAACAAAGCACGACCAACGGTGGTTTCTACGAGCTTCGTGCTTGCTGTGAATTCGCCAGTCGCTTTGTCTTTTGCATACTCTGTCAAACGCACGGTCACGCGGGCAGCCAACTCGACTTGCTTGGCATCTAAGGCTCGCTGTACTTCACCGATATCGGAGAAAATCAGGCCTTCGCCTTTTCCATTGATGCGGTCACGTGTCGTGTAATACAAACCCAACACGACGTCTTGCGACGGCACAATCGAGGGCTCGCCAGAGGCTGGGAAAAGCACGTTGTTAGATGCCAGCATCAAGGCACGGCACTCCATCTGCGCTTCTACAGACAATGGGACGTGTACGGCCATTTGGTCGCCGTCGAAGTCGGCGTTGAATGCCGAGCAAACTAACGGGTGAAGCTGCAAAGCCTTGCCTTCAATCAAGATTGGCTCAAAGGCTTGGATGCCTAAGCGGTGCAAAGTAGGCGCACGGTTCAAAAGGATCGGGTGCTCTTTGATGACCTCTTCCAATATGTCCCACACCACTGGGGTGCCAGTTTCGACTTCCTTTTTGGCCGCCTTGATAGTCGTGGCAATGCCCATTGACTCTAAACGCGCAAAGATGAAAGGCTTAAACAGCTCTAAGGCCATGAGCTTAGGCAAACCGCACTGATGCAGCTTGAGCGTAGGACCGACCACAATGACCGAACGGCCAGAATAGTCGACCCGTTTGCCCAACAAGTTTTGGCGGAAACGACCGCTCTTGCCTTTGATCATGTCGGCCAATGACTTGAGGGTACGCTTGTTTGCGCCAGTCATGGCCTTGCCGCGACGGCCATTGTCAAGCAGCGAATCGACCGACTCCTGCAACATCCGTTTCTCGTTGCGTGCAATGATTTCTGGTGCTTTGAGCTCCAATAAGCGGCGCAGACGGCTGTTGCGGTTGATCACCCTGCGGTACAGATCATTCAAGTCTGACGTTGCGAATCGGCCACCGTCAAGCGGTACCAAAGGACGCAAATCAGGCGGTAAAACAGGTAGCACCTCCATCACCATCCACTGCGGCTTGAGACCCGACTTTTTAAACGCTTCGATAACCTTTAGGCGTTTCGCATTTTTCTTGATTTTGACTTCTGAGCCCGTCAAGTCGTTGCGCAACTTTTCGATTTCGCTGTCTAAATCCATATTGGCCAAGAGGTCTTGTATACCCTCCGCACCCATCTTGGCAGTGAACTCATCGCCGTACTCTTTTTCTTTGGCATCAAAGTCGTCTTCGGACATGATGCTGTACTTTTTGAGAGGTGTCATGCCGGGGTCGGTCACGACATATGCTTCAAAATACAGGACGCGCTCGATATCGCGCAATGTCATGTCCAGCACCAAACCTAAGCGCGACGGCAATGATTTCAGAAACCAGATATGGGCACAGGGCGCTGCCAAGTCAATGTGACCCATACGCTCACGGCGTACCTTAGTTTGTGTAACCTCAACGCCGCATTTCTCGCAAATCACACCACGGTGTTTGAGCCGCTTGTATTTGCCGCACAGGCACTCGTAATCCTTAATGGGGCCAAAAATCTTAGCGCAAAACAAACCATCGCGCTCGGGTTTGAAGGTACGGTAATTGATAGTCTCTGGTTTTTTGACTTCGCCAAAAGACCATGAGCGGATTTTTTCAGGAGATGCAATACCGATCCGAATAGCATCAAAATGCTCA
>JANOYR010000025.1:0-10003 GCA_031428975.1 Polaromonas sp.
CACGGCAATGCCATGCGCCAGCGCCACCTCTTTCACGGCAGACATATGCAGCTTCATGCCCCGCCCCGCCGGGCGGTCGGGCTGGCTGAGCACCAGCGGCACGTCAAAGCCCGCTGCTAGCAAGGCTTTTAAGGCGGTGGCGGCAAATTCGGGAGTACCCGCAAAGATGATTTTCAAAATAGTGAAAGCGCAGTGCTTTGCCCAGAAATCGGTAAAAATATGCCCTGCAGCGTGATCGCGCGTAGTCTAGGCATTTGCCAGTATTTTAAAGTCTAGCGCCTTAGCAATCGGCTGCATTTGCTTGCCATTGACCGCCCGCATTTCCACAAAACCGTAGTTAGCCATAGTTTTGAGCGTGCGCGAGAGGTTGCTTGGCTTGCGCTGCGTGTACTCGGCTAGCGCCGCAATGGATGCGGGCTTGGTCTGCCAAATCACCTTGAGCAAGGCGCGGTTTTCATCGCTGAGCACTTCGGCTAGCGAACGCATGGATGTGAACCAAACCTTGGGGTCACTGGGCTTAGGCTTGAGAAGGCCTTTGGCGATATCCAAAACGCGCGCACGCATCTGGTCTTGGGGCAAGATTCCTACGGTGATGGTTTTCATAATTAACTCCTCATTCAAGTGGCACGGTGCTGCACCAGCACGCGGTCAGCTTCCGCAAAAAAATCACTGAGCAACTGGTGCGCATCCACAAATTGGTACAACACCCCTTCGTCTGCTGCATGGCGGTGCTTATGGTCATAGGGCATGCGCCGGCCCGCATACTTGAATTTACTGGCGGGTTTGAGTCCATGCGCATTGTCATAACCCATGATGCGTTTGCCAAAAGGCTCGTGCAGCGTCAGGCTATATCGAATACCATGGGGTATAAACGCCGTGGGCAAAACCGACCACGCCACAATCTTGATCCAGTATCCATCCCCTTGGTCGAGCACCGAATCGTTGAGATTCAGCAAATTTTGCAAGCCTGAATCCGTGCCAATATTCATGGATATAATCATATCATCTATTGATAATCATAAAGCCTGTCAATTAGATAATTTAGCCACGAAAGCTTTGGAATTCATAGGATGCAGATAGGCTCTTAATACTTGGCAATACTTTTGACATCGATGCGGGTAAGGCCGTGCGGTCCGTTTTCTATGGTCTTTTTGATGTACCGCTCGCGGGTAGACCGGTCTTTGACTTGGTCGATGATCGTACAGTTATGACGGCGCTGCGGATTTTTGCGCTTCGTTGGTCCTCGCTTGTCAGCAGGGCATACGCCCGGACGGCTTGATCGCAAGCTTTTTGGCATGGCTGAATACATCCTCGCCCACGAGGGCTCAAACCAAAAAGCCAAAGCCTTGCTAGAGCAAATGCGCCCGGCCATGAAGCGGCCTTAAAGCACGCTTTCAAGCCTTTGCATAGAGCTGCAGCAATTTGCCGCGCAGCAAATTGATCACCTGGTAAATCGTTTGAAAACACACGGTCAGTATCAGTATCACCACACCAATCAGCAGCAGCCTGTCGCTGACCAATGGTATGGCCTCAATCGCGCGCAAGGTGACTGTGACGGCCTCAACCAACCCCAGCGCTGCGCCAAAGCTTGACGACAGCACCGTCACAAAAAAACCCCGCATCAGGTTCATCAAAAACAGCAGCGCGGCCACTGTTGAGCCTCTTCGCAACTGGCGCAAGGCATCAAGCCCGTTGTCAGACACATAGGCCGTCATGTAAATGATGAGTGCCAGCACAATCGCCACTTTGGGCGTCATGGTCACGGATATGCCCACCATTGAAAATTCGCCCGACAACACATTGACCAGAAAAAACATCACCACAAACGTCGGCACAGCACGTAGCACCGCCACAAACCAGCCCGTCAGTCGGGCCACCCATCCGGTGCCCAGCCGCAAATATGCCAACACCACACCAACGGGCAAACCGCCCAGCAAGACCCAAAACGCCAACTGAAAATTTACCGCCAGTCCTTTAAAAAACGCGGGCAAAAACCAGCCAAGCAGATCAAGCATGGGCGACTCCTGTGCAGAGCGCAGCGCTGCGTTGCATGCGTGAAACCCAGTGGTTGCCCAGCCACACCACCGCCCCCACCACCGCCATGTAGAACACCAGCAGCAGCGTGTAGGTGGTGATGCGTTCGCTTGAAAATGATGCGATGTCGGTCAATGCCGACAGCAGCTCGGGCACACCCATCACCGATGCCGCCGGGCTACCGCGCGTGGCATTGACCATGAACGCCACCAGCTGGGCGCTGGCGCGGCGCATCGCTTCAGCCAGCGTGGGCGAAGCAGCAGGCGACTCTTGCCGCAAGCTGGTCATGGCCTCAGCCACGGCCTGGCCTGCGTTGCTGCCGTTGTACAGCCCAATCATCAGTATGGCAGCGGCAAGCGCAAAATATGGCGAGCTGGTGCCCAAGGCACTGAGCAGCACGCCCGCCAGAATCATCAGCAAGATCAGCGGTGTCGACTGCATCACCATCAGCACCAGACGCGCAGGCCAGCGCAGCCACGGGCTGTTGGCGCTCAAAACCACGCCAAAGCCTGCCGCCACCGCCAGCGTGGCGAGCACCGCCCCCGCCACCAACAGCAATGAGAACACCAGGCCATCCATGAACAACGACATTGCCACCCGGGTTTTAAACATTGCCAGCGTCACCTTCAACCCGCTGGCCTGCAGGATGCGGGCTTCCAGCGCATTGACATTGACCGCAAACAACGTGGCCTGCAATTGGTTGTCGCGCGGTGGCAGCAAACAATTGCTGCCCGCAGGCGCTGCAGACTTTGCACAATCACCCGTCCACGCGGCACGCTGCTGAACCAAAAAGTGCGACGCCACCCCGTGCTGCTCAGCCAAGCGCTGCAGGCTGCCATCGGCGTGCATAGTTTTGAGGGCTGCCGCCAACGCATCGGCCAGCGCCTGCCCGCCGTCACGCGCCACTGCCGCGCCCCAAGGCAAAGGCGCAAAACCAAACTTGACACTGTTGGCCGCTGCAAACCGGGGCTGCTGAAAGTAGGTGGCAAAAAAACTGTCGTCCTGCGCCGCCAAAGAGCAGCCACCCAGCCGCAGCTCATCCACCAGCTTGGGCGCAGAGTCAAACAGCATCAGCCGCGCGCCGTTGGCCGACAAGTCAGCATTCGTGCTGTTGCCTACCGTCACACAAATGGTTTTACCGCGCACCTCATCCAGCCCCGCCACCGCATAGCCTTTACGGCCCACCACCACGGTTTGAGACTGGTAATAGTGTGGCCGCACAAACAGCACCTCCCGGTCGCGCTGTAACGTGTGGCCCATGGTGGCAATTGCCAGGTCAATCCGCTTTTCACCCAGCAGAGCAATGCGGTTGGCCGGCGTGACCACCGTCAGCTCAGCCCGCACACCCAGCACGTCGGCCAACTGGCGCGCCAGGTCAATCTCAAAGCCGGTCAATGCATCGGCTTTTTTATAGGCAAACGGCGGGTAGCTGACTCGCACGCCGATGCGGATTTGGCCCGTGCATTGCACACGGGCCAGCGTGTCCGTCGGAGACGCGCAGTCGGCAGTGGGCGTGGCTTTGAGCGTGGTTTGTGCCAAAGCAGTGCCACCCATGCCCATCAGCACAACCGACAACAACCATGACGCCCAGCTCTTCACAACGCAGCGCTCCAACGGATTTGCACAATGTTGAACTCAGCAAACCAGTGGTCACCCAGGCGGTGAATGCCGCGACCAGTAAAGCGCTCCAGCACAGCTGGGTTCAAGCTGGCCATTTTTTGTTCAGAAAGCAGCGCCGAGGCGGTGTAAATGACCCGTGCCTGCAAACCCAGCGAGCCCAAAAGGGCTTGGGTCTTGGCCATATCAACAAAGGTGTTGTGCGTCATCAAGGCAACGCCCTCAGGGCTCAGGTGACGCGGCAAGCCCAGCAAGAATTTGTCGACCACAGCGCGCCCGTCTGACCCGCCCACGCTCCAGGTTGGCAAGCGGCCATCATCCTCAATGTGCACGGCAGCAAACTGCGGCAGGTTGGTGGCAATCAAATCAAAACACTGTGCGCCGCACGCCGCCCACATGTCGCCTTGCACCACCCGTGCGCGCCAGGCAACGCCTTGTTGCACCAGCAGCTTTTGGGTTGCCTCAACCGCTTCGGCTTCAATGTCAACACCCAAGGCGCTCTTTGCGCCGAGCGCCAGCATCAAAGCCAGCACCACGCCGCTTCCCGTACCCAATTCCAGGGCTCTGGCAGGTGGCGCGCTGGCCGCCTGGTGACGAACATGCGTTAGCAGCGCAGCGGTGTATTCGCTGGGGGAAAACAGGCTGCCAGCTTGCATCGGTCATGCCCCCAAAAAGCCGCTGTGCAGCAGTGATTAAAAATGATTCGCCGGGCGTGCACTAGAACCCATGCGTCAAGGTGTTATTTGAGTGTACCAGCATTGAAGCGCAGCTCAAAAAAGCACTTGAAACCGGCGATAGTCAGGCTTTTTGAGCCAGTTTCAAGCCGTTCAGTGCTGCCTGTTGCGGCTTAGCCGCCAAAGTGACGGCGCTGACCACCGCCACGCCGTCAACCCCGCACGCTAGCACGCCGGGCATGCGTTATCAGTGGTGCTTTTGCCCGCTAAAGCCATGCAATACTTCGTCTCATATGCTTGCATTTCCTATCCGTGCACGCGTCAATTGGACTGGTTATTTTTCAGCGACTGCATCGCCAACACCATGTCGTCCCAGGCCTTGGCTTTCTCGGCGGGGCTGCGCAATAAAACGCTGGGGTGGTAGCTGGCAATGACTGGGATGCTAAGGCCGCCAAAATTGTATGCATGCACTTTGCCACGCAGGCGGCCTAGGGGCTCGGTGCTGCCGGTGAGGGCGGCTATGGCGAAGCGGCCTAGCGCCAAGATGATTTTGGGCTGGATCAGGGCGATTTGGCGCTGCAAATACGGGGCGCATTGCGCCAGCTCTTCGGCGCTGGGGTTGCGGCTGGCGGGGGGGCGGCAAAGCACGGGGCTGGTTAAAAATACATGGCTACTGCGGCTCAGTGCTGCGCCCTCCCACTGGCCGCTGCTGCGCATGGCGCGCAGCATATTGTCTAGGAGCTTGCCCGCAGGGCCTGCAAAGGGCTGGCCGGATGCGTCGTCTTCATCGGATGGTGGGTCGCCTACGATTAACCAGTCTGCTTGTGGCGATGCATTTTCTATAGCGATTGGCCCCACACCAAACACCACCGATTTGCGTGTGGCACACAGGCCGCAGGCTTGGCAACTGGCGGCTTTGGCGGCCAGCTCGGGCCAGTTGAGGCTGGCGACTGATGCGGCGTGCTCGGCGCTGGGAGCGAAGACCAGCGGGGCGGTGGGGGCTGGCGGGGCGGCAACCAGTGCGGCGCGGGCGGCTTGTAGGCTGGCTGGGCTGGCGGCGCTGGGCTGGGTTGGGGTATGGGGTGGATTCTGAGCCTGCGTTGGCACAGCATCTTGCTTTTTCGCCTTAGCGGCGGCGGGGCTTCCCTCTGGCGCAGCGCCCGTCCAGGTGCGGATGCCCATTTCGGCCAAAATGGCGCGCTGGCGGGGGTCTAGGTTGAGCGTCATGGGAGGTGTAGCTTAGCGCAAGTTGTTGGCGGGCAGCGCATCAAGCGCCATCAGATTTTGTAGCTCATGACGATGGCGTCTTCATGCGCACCAGCGGCTTGTGGGTAGTAGTTTTTGCGCTGCCCCACTTTGGCAAAACCGTAGTGCTTGTAAACCGATAGCGCATGGGGGTTGCTTACCCGCACTTCCAGCCAGATCCACTGCAAAGCTTGGCCCCGCGCCCAGAGTGCCATGGCGTCCAGCATGACGCGTGCCCAGCCTTGGCCGCGGTAGGCGCTGGCCACCGTGATATTGAGCAAATGCAGCTCGTCCACGCCTTTCATAGCGACAAAGTAGCCAATCAGGCGGCGATTTGCGCCCTCTGCCGCCCCTAAGCCCCACAGGCACTGCGCCAAGTAGCCGGTTTTGATGGAATCAGCAAAATTGCCGCTGGTCCAGGGAAAGCTGTACGAGTTGGCCTCAGTGGCGGCCACGGCAGGCAAGTCGGCACTGCCCATATCGGCAAAATAGGCCTCGGAATTGGGCAATTGAGGCATGCGCATCAGGCAGCCAAGACGCGTTTGGCATCGTCGCGCTCTTGGGTGGTTTGCGCTACTTTGTCGCGCACATACAGGGGCAGCGCCTGCTCAGGCGGCAGCGCTAAGCCGCGTGCGAGCATAGCGGGCGCTAAGCGCAGCATGGCCGTGGCGGTGGGCAGCGCTGGCAGACAGGCGGGATGGGGCACATTGCCAGCCAGCGCGTAGCCTGCGGGCAAGCTCCAAGCCTCTGGGTTGATTAAATCGAATTTTTTTGAATGAATTTGATCATTGTCACCGTTATATGGTGATAGTTCGCTATTAAATTCATACTGCGCCAGATACCACTCGCCCATACGCGCATCCAGCGCGGCGCAAATACCCACAGCACCCGCTTGGCCACCAGCGCCAAAATGCATAAAGTGCGCTTCATCGGCCAGGGCAGCCAGCGTGTCAATTGGCAACACCCGCAGCCCCGCCCCAAAAGCCAAGCCCTGCGCCACCGCGCAAGCCGTGCGCAGCCCCGTGAACGAGCCCGGCCCGCGCCCAAAGGCAATGGCATCCAGCGCTGGCAGCACCAGCCCCGCCTCTTTTAAAAGCGCCAAAATAGCCGGAATCAGCTCTGCCGAGGTGCGCGCACCCCCCGCCGCGCTGTGCGTAAACACAGCATCCCCATGCTGCACCGCCAGCGACATTACATCGGTGCTAGTGTCTATTGCAAGCAGTTTCATAAAATTTTGGCCGAAGCCCGCACCCCCACCACAATGCCTAAAGTCACCAAAAAAAGCCCCGCCATCAAATTCCAATGCAATGGCTCACCCAAGAAAATCACCGCGCCCATGGCCGACAGCCCGGGCACTACAGCCGTGAGCATGGTGCTGCGAATAGGGCCAAAATACTGCACCATCTTGGTAAAGCTGATGCCCGATATCACCACCGAGCCGCCGCCCTGCCACAGGGTTTGAAACGCTATTTCGCCCCAAGGCGCAGTGGCCAGCTTACTGTGGATCACGCCCAGCCAGACCGCCACCACATAAAAGGGCACATAGGTCACCACACAAAACACAATCACGGCAATAGTGGCGGGCACGGCAGACAGCGCGTATTTGCGGCACAACACGGTGTAGGTGGCCCACGTGGTGGAGGCACACACAAACAACACATCGCCCACCCACACATTGCCGTTGTTTTGCACCAAGGCTTGAAAAATTGACACCCCGCCGACCAATACCGCACCGCCAAAAATCATGGCCAAGCCCAGCTTGCGACCAGCGCTTAATTGCTCATTAAAAAATAGCACAGAAAGCAAGGCTGTAGACAGCGGAAGCATCCCAGGCATGAGCACCGAGCCATGTGCCGCGGGCGCAAAGGTAAACGCCGTGTAGGCCAACACCGCATAGCCCACGCCGCCAAACACGCCAATCGGCAGCACAATGCGCCAAGGCAGTGGCGACAGGCCAAGCCATGTGTCCGCACCCTTGCCTTCACGCTGCATTTTGCGCACCATCAAATAGCCCCAAGGCAGCAGCACCAAGGCCGCACCCACCACGCGGCACAGCACAATGTCCAGCGGCGTAAGGCCGCGCAGCGCCATCAAGCGTGCCACCACAATGAAGCTGGTCCAGACAAGAATAGTGGTGATGGCGGCGGCCACACCCACGGTTTTGGGCGACAGCCGAGAGATAAAAGTCATGCCCCATTATCTCAGCGCAGATAATCACAGTCTGAAATCCTGCTTTGTATGCCCTCTTACCGCGCTATGCCCCAGATTTTTCGTTGTTTTAGCTGGCTAATCGCCTGTGTCTTGGGCTTTGGCTTGGCGGTATGTGCGCACAGCCAAACGCCTGCTGACACCCCCTTGCCCCGTGAAGTGCTGCAAGCCTTGGGCCGTGCGGGTGTGCCCGCCAGCGCGGTGAGTATCGTGGTGCGCCGCCTGCCAAGCGCCAACGGCGGCAGCGATGAATTGCTAAGCCACCAAGCCAGCAGCGCCCGCAACCCCGCTTCGGTGATGAAACTGGTTACCACCTATGCTGGGTTGGATATTTTGGGCCCCGATTTCACTTGGAAAACTCGTATTTATACCGACGGCGCGCTGAACAACGGCGTGCTAGACGGCAACTTGGTGGTGCGCGGCGGCGGCGACCCCAAGCTCGTGGTCGAGCGCATCAGCGAGCTGTTTGCCCAAGTGCGCGCCAAGGGTGTGCGCGAGGTGCGCGGCGATTTGCTGCTCGATCACAGTGTTTTTAACCTGCAAGCCAAAAACCCAGCCGATTTTGACGACGAGCCGCTGCGCCCCTACAACGCCTCACCCGATGGGCTCTTGGTTAATTTCAAATCGCTCATTTTTACCTTTAGCCCCGACGAAGCCAACCGCCGCACCTTGGTGCGCACAGAGCCCCCCATTGCACAGGTTGATTTACCGCAAGAAGTGCCGCTAGCCCAAGCGGCGGCCACTTGCGGCGACTGGCGTTCGGCCTTGCGGGCTGATTTTTCAGACCCAAGCCGCGTGCGCTTTGGCGGCCGCTATGCCGCCAGCTGCGGCGAAAAAGTGTGGCCAGTGGCCTATGTGCAACCCCAAGTCTATGCGGGGCGCGTGTTACAGGCAATGTGGCTGGCGAGCATGCCAAGCGCCAGTCTGTCGACTGCAGCCACTGCCAACGACTCAGCCAAAACCAGCTTAAGCGGCCAAACCCGCGAAGACAAACTCCCGCCCACCGCAAAATTGCTGCTCAGCAGCGACTCTTTGCCACTGCGCGAAGTCATTGCCGACATCAACAAATTTTCAAACAACGTGATGGCCCAGCAGCTGTTTTTAAGCCTGTCCGCCTACCCTGCCCGCAAGGCAAGCCTGCCCAGCAGCACCGACGCTGCCGCGCCCTCAGAGGCCACGCCTGCCCCTACTAATGGCCCAGCCACCCGCCGCGCCAGCTTTGAGGCATCGCAAAAAACTCTTGCTGCATGGTGGAAAAAAACACTGCCCCACGCCAAAGCGCCACTACTTGACAATGGCTCGGGCCTCTCGCGCAAAGAACGCGCCAGCGCCCAGTCACTCAGCGATTTACTGCACTTGGCGGCAGCCAGCCCCCACGCTGAGGTGTTTGCCAATTCGCTGGGCATTGCGGGCATTGACGGCACGGTGTTGCGCATGCGCGATCGCAACCCAGCGGCGCAAGCGCTGGGCCGCGCCCAGCTCAAAACCGGCACGCTCAAAGACGTGGCTGCCATTGCAGGCTACGCCAACACGCTGTCCGGCCAGCGCCTGAGCGTGGTCGCCCTGATTAACCACCCCAATGCAGGGGCAGCCCGACCCGCGCTTGATGCGTTGTTGGAATGGATGGTTGCGCAATAACGCGCGATGACTGTTTGGTGCGCAACAAAAACTTGCCGACGACTAACTCAGAGAGAAAATGACCAATGTCGCCGTGAAATGGTCATAATACGCTATTAAAATTATAGCCATGATTACTGTAGATTTAATCGGTTACTTGGCCGCTTGCCTGACCACCGCCAGCTTTATTCCCCAAGCGTGGAAAACATTTCGCACCAAAGACGTCAGCGGTATCTCGCTGGTGATGTACAGCATGTTCACCCTAGGCGTGAGCCTGTGGCTGGTTTACGGCCTGATGCTGCGCGCTTGGCCCATCGTGATCGCCAATGTGGTCACCATCACACTGGCCTTGGCCATTTTGGCCATGAAGCTGCGCTACCGCAGCACCCGCAGCTAACGCGGCGTGGCGCTTACGCAACGCTTGCGCCGCATAGACGCATTCGCCTATTTCCCCTCAGTATTTACCCCCTCACGGCTTAGGGGTTTAAAGTTTTAAGATTGCATCACTAAAAAAGAACGGTCGTTCTATTTTTGGCTCAATTTTATTCTTTTTACTATTTGGAGATCACGATGAAAACTTGGAAGTATGCGTTCAGCGCACTGGCCAC
>JANOYR010000026.1:0-11124 GCA_031428975.1 Polaromonas sp.
CGCATGAGTTTGGCATCAATGCCTTGGCCTTCAATGCGGGTGACGTAATCGTTTTCTATCACCATCGTGATCGGCTGGTCTACATAGCGCTTGAAGGTTAAATTCACATCGCCCACGTCCATCACCAAACGGCCGCGCACACTGCCCGCCGCCGGAAAAGCCAGCACCAAGCCCCCCGGCCAATGCGTCATGGTGCCCGCACGGGTGGTGCTGCCCCAGTTGCCGCCCACCACTGCGCCTGCCAACGAAATGCTTAAATCTGTGCCCGCTTCAGACTGCACATGCATCAACTTGGCCGCCCGCAGGCGCTTGGTGTGGTCTTTCACCAAAGCTTCTAATTCTGCGCTGGGCACTAAGCGGCACAACGCCTCGGGGTGCTCGTTGCTGACATAGACCACGCGCGCGCCGCCCGCCAAGATGGCGGGCAGTTCGGGCGCGTGCATCAGGCCTTCTACCGTGCAGTCCAACACCAATGTGGCACTGGCCAGCGCCTGCACAACGGGGGCTAAGCCGCCAATGGCCATGCTCGCTCCAGTAGAGCGGATGGTGGGCGTGTCGTTGGGCAACACCGTGGGCAGGGTGATGGTGAAGCTGCGTGCGCCCAAGCGCGCAGCGGCGTGGCGTGCTAGCTCGGGCAGCGCGGCGCGGCTTCGGGTTTCGCACAAAATGGCGACGGTGTCGCCCGCATTCAAAGCGCAACGGCGCAGCACGGCCTCAAAAGCGTCGATCCACTGAGGCTCTAAAAATAGGGTGGTTTGTGTCATAGGTTTTCAATAATACTCTCAATTGCATGAAAATTCATGTAAATAGCCTTTCGCGACGCTTTTTAGCGTGTCTGCCTTTAAACTCAAGGCATGCCAGCAACCGCCCCTTTGTCTTCAAACGCAACGCAACACACGATGCACACCCCCGCTTTTCGCGCCGCTTTGGGCATGTTTGCTACGGGCGTAACCATTGTGACGGTGCGCACCGCCAGCGGTGAGCTGGTGGGGCTGACTGCAAATTCTTTTAACTCTGTTTCGCTGTCTCCACCACTGGTGCTCTGGAGCTTGGGCAAAAGCGCAGCTTCTATGGCGGCCTTTAGCGCTGGCAGCCACTACGCCATCAATATACTGGGTGCAGACCAAAAACAGTTGGCAGAACGCTTTGCCACCAAGGGAGTTGATCGCTGGCAAGGCGTGGCGCACACCTATGGTGAACACGGTGCGCCATTGATCACGGGTGCTGTGGCCAGCTTTGAATGCCTGAATCGCAGCCGCTATGACGAAGGCGACCACGTGGTGTTTGTAGGCGAGGTGCAGCGCTGCCAGCACCGCATGGGCGCGGCACCCTTGCTATACCACGGTGGCAAGTTTTACACCGAGCATCCGCTGTGAGCGCCAAAGCCACTTTAGGCACTCCACGCTTTGTGGACAGCTACCTAGGCTACCTTTTAGGGCAGGCCAACCATGCGGTGTACAAAGATTTTGATGCGCAGGTGCGTGCCGCAGGCCTGTCGGGCATCGAGTGGCGGGTGTTGGCCACACTCCATGACAGCCCCGCATTGCCCGTGAGTGCGCTGGCCGCACAAATTTTGTCCAAGCAACCCACTGTGACCAAACTGGTGCAACGCATGGTCGCCAATGGCTGGGTGGCGCTGCAAAACGACAGCACAGACCAACGCCGCACCTTGGTGTGTGCCACCCGCGCGGGCATCGCCTGTGTGCGGCCACTGGTGCTGCTGGCACGCCAGCACGAGGCCGCCTTGTGCGCGGCACTGGGCGCAGCCGACACCGCCGCAATTAAGCGCACGCTCGAAAAATTAGCGGCACGATGACTCTGCGCAAAACCCAACTAGACGGCCTGGCCGTTGGCCTGCTTCTGGCATGCTGCCTTTTTTGGGCTTTGCAACAAGTGCTGGTCAAGGCCACCATGGCCGAGCTTGCGCCAGCGTTTCAGGCCAGTGTGCGGTTTTTTGCGGCCAGCCTGTTGCTGATGGCATGGTGCCGCTACAAAGGCCTGCCACTGTTTCAAAATGACGGCACGCTGAAAGCTGGGCTTTTGGCTGGAACACTGTTTGCGGGTGAGTTTGCCTGCTTGTACATTGGTTTGCAGCACGGCGCGGCCTCTAGGCTGACCTTGTTTCTCTACACTTCACCGTTTTGGGTGGCCACGCTTTTGCCGCTGTTTGTGCCCAGCGAGCGGCTTCGGGCTTCGCAATGGCTGGGTTTGGCGTGCGCCTTTGTAGCTTTGGCTTTTGCACTAGGCGGCAATCTCAACGCGGGTCAGGGGCAATGGTGGCCAGACCTTTTGGGCCTAGCCGCAGGCATGCTCTGGGGGCTTACTACAGTAGTCATGCGCTCCAGTAATTTGACACGTTGTAGCCCCGAAAAACTGCTTTTTTACCAGCTTAGCGTGAGCGCACTGTGCCTGCCGTTTTTAAGCCTCGCGCTTGGCGAAGTGTGGGTTTGGCGTATGAGCACTATGGCCATAGGTTCTTTATTTTTACAAACCGTGGTGGGTGCTTTTGCCAGTTATTTGGTCTGGATGTGGATGCTGGGGCGTTATCCAGCGGCCAAAATGAGCGCCTTTGTGTTTCTCACGCCGGTGTTCACCCTCGTATTTGCCGCACTGTGGTTGGGCGAGCCAGTCACCCTGTCTTTGGTAGCAAGCCTGTGCTTGGTGGCGGTGGGGATATTTTTAGTTAACAGGCGCTAAAAATAAACCCCACGGGCACAGCAAATTCAACTGTATGTGTGAAAAGCTGATGGTCTGCATTCCAGTTATTATTGACAAGCTGTCTGACTTGAAAAAATTAACACGCCTGAAAAAGCAGTTGGTTTATAGTCTGTAAACAGTTGAGCCCAGCTCAGATTGCGAAAATATTTGTAACTTTTTTACTGGATGGACACCATGAAACACTTGCTTAAAACACTGCTCATTGGCTCGGCCTTCACGCTCTCCCTGCTTTCACAGGCCGTGGCACAAACCAAAGTGGTGATTGGCCACTTTGGCGACCCTGTTCCTTATAAAGCGCTTATTGCCAACGGAGCGCTTGAAAAGGCCACGGGCTGGACAATTGAGTGGCGCCAGTTCGCTTCGGGCGCTGAGGTCAACGCGGCCATGGCCTCTGGCGGCATTCAAATTTCTGAAATCGGTTCTTCGCCATTGTCGGCTGGTCTTAGCTCTGGCATCGACTATCAGATGGTATCGATCGGTAAAGTTATTGATACTTCGGAAGCATTAGTGAGCAGAAATGGCGCAAGTATCGAAAAGGGAGCCGATTTGAAAGGCAAAAAAATTGCTGTGCCAATTGGCTCAACCGCGCACTTCTCACTCATGGGCGCTTTGAAAATGTATGGCTTGACAGAAAAAGATGTCACCGTTCTTGGTATGTCCCCACCAGAAATCGCGGCTGCATGGGCGCAAAACGCGATTGATGCGGCTTTTATTTGGGTTCCTGTACAAGCCAAATTACGTGAAAACGGCAAGGTCATGGTGACTGCTGGTGCAGTTGCCAAAACGGGCTTCAATACATTCAATGGCTGGGTAGTACATAACAAGTTCCAAACACCAGCTAATCGCGCGGGCACCGTTAACTTTTTCAAGGCTATGAACGAAATCAATGGCGATTACATGAAGAATAAAGCCGCATGGAACGCCGACTCAGAAAAAATTAAAGCAGTCGCTGCCAGTGTAGGTGTCACGCCAGCTGCTGTCGTGTCTATGTTGGACGGTACCATTTACCCTGATGGAGATTTGAACATGTCCGCAGCATGGATGGGCGGGGGTGCAGCGGCCACGATCAAGTCGACGGCCGAGTTTCTGAGGGGCGCAGGTCGCATCGCTAAAACGGCTGATGACTACGGCAAGTTTGTCAACTCTGAGTTTGCCAAAGCTGCTGCTGGTAAATAACGTTTGCTCGCTTCGCGTGCTGACCTTTTCAGGTATCAGGTCAACACGCGCCTTCATCCTTAGGGCACAGCATGTCAGCACTCGCCATCCATAACGCATCGGTGTTTTACCCGGTTCCCGGTAAACCACCGGTTCACGCGCTCAAGAACATCAACCTTGAAATCCATGAGAAAGATTTCGTGGTAGCACTCGGTGCATCAGGTTGCGGTAAGTCAACCTTGCTCAATTTAATTGCCGGTTTTATGGCGCCGAGTGAAGGTGAAATATCTTTAAACGGCAGGGTTGTCACAGGCCCGGGTGCAGACCGTTCTGTGGTGTTTCAAAAGCACGCCTTGCTGCCTTGGCTCAACGTGCTAGACAACGTTGCCTTTGGATTGAAAATTCAGGGGCACGATCAAGCCAAACGCGAAGCCATCGCGCGAGACTTCATCAAACTGCTGGGTCTGGAGCAGTTTGAGCAATCGGCCACGTATGAACTGTCGGGCGGCATGCAGCAGCGCGTTGGTATTGCCAGGGCGCTCACCAGTGACCCTGCCATTTTGCTGATGGATGAGCCGCTGGGTGCGCTCGATGCGCTTACGCGGGAGCGGGCACAAGAGTTGATATTGAAAGTTTGGCGCGATACGGGCAAGATGGTATTTTTCATCACCCACAGCGTCGAGGAAGCCCTGTTCATGGGCACCAAATTGATTGTGATGTCGCCTCGTCCTGGCCGCATTTCGCATGTCTTCGATTTGCCATTTAGCCAGCGCTATTTTGAAACTGGCAATGCCAGAGCGATCAAAGCGTCTACAGAGTTTATTGCCCTCAGGGAGGAGATTTTGCAAATCATCTTTGCCGATGAGGCAGGAGTCCCTCATGAGTGATACCCGAACAACTTCTGGCAACGGCATCTGGGCAAGCTTGACAAAAGCCAAGCCCGCCAAGCCTGGCGAAATATACGGCGTGCCCGGCCAAGGCGAAAGCGTCAGAATCAGCGCTGTCGTGATCGCCGGCTTGGTCTTTTTCTGGTGGTTTGTCACCTATGCGGGTTTCGTTAAGCCGCTTTTCCTGCCTTCTCCCATGGACGTGATCGACGCATTTCTGATCATGCTAAGAGAAGGTTTTACCGGTGCCAGCTTTTGGGAGCACACCTGGGTTAGCACGCTGCGGGTTTTTGGTGCGTTCTTGCTGGCTTGTGTGATCGGGATTCCGCTTGGTATTGCGATGGGCATGAGCCCTATCGCGCGCGGTATTTTTGACCCACCCATCGAGTTTTACCGCCCTATTCCGCCATTGGCTTACCTGCCACTCATGATTATTTGGTTTGGTATTGATGAGCTGTCCAAGGTTCTGCTGATTTTTTTATCGGTGCTGGCGCCGATGGCCTTGGGCGCGCGCGCGGGTGTGAAGTCGGCGGCCATTGAGCAGATTCATGCGGCTTATTCGTTTGGAGCAACCCGCTGGCAGGTGATTCGTCTGGTAGTTTTGCCTTCGGCCATGCCAGAAATATTTACCGCTATGCGTGTTGGCATCGGTTTTGGCTGGACAACACTAGTAGCAGCTGAAATGGTCGCCGCGACCTCAGGTTTGGGTTATACGGTTTTGTCAGCGTCGCGGTTTTTGCAGACGCCGATTGTGATTATGGGCATTGTGGTGATTGCTGCGATTGCGTATGCGTTTGACCACTTGGTGCGTTTTGTAGAGCGTCGCGTGGTGCCTTGGAAAGGTCGCGCGTGACTTTGCCCACTGGCTTCATTTGAGAAGTGTTGATAGCGGGCGGGGTGATTTGGAGGAGCAAATTTCATGATTGGTGTTATAGGCGGCATGGGCCCATTAGCAACCGCTGATTTTTTCAATAAAGTCATAGCTGCTACTCCCGCCACTGGCGATGCAGATCACGTGCCATTGCTGATTCAGTCTGACCCGCGGATTGCATCGCGGCCAGCGGCTATTCTTGCTGAAGGACGCTCACCACTGCCTGAGTTACTGGTTGGGCGTGATCGGCTGATTCTCGCTGGCGCTACGGCTTTGGCTATGCCTTGTAATACTGCACATTTTTGGTATGCCGAACTGCGCAATGGATGCACTGTTCCATTCTTGAGCATTGTTCATGCGAGTGTCCGTGAGGTCTCGCAACTAGCCGATGCAGGTTCGACCATTGGAATCATTGCCACCCGCGCTACCCTAGCTGCACAAATTTTTGATCCTGCATTGATTGGCGCAGGTTACACCGTGATGCTGCCCGATGAGGCCGTGATGTATACATTGGTTTTGCCTGGCATTGCGCTTGTGAAAGCTGGGGATGCCCTGCGAGGCGGGCAGTTCATTGAACAAGCCGTTCAAGCGCTCCTCAACCAGGGTGCGCAGGCTGTGATTCTGGCTTGTACTGAAACGCCTTTGGCGCTCGACGCGATACAGTCAAAGCTTCGCGCCCATTGCGTTGACAGCACGGCGGCGCTAGCCAGAGCCTGTGTGGCATGGTGGCAAGCGCCGCCAGACAGCGCGACCGTCAAGGAATGATTAACTTCTAAGGATCGCCCAATGAACACCCATGACTTGACGGCGCATTCGCAGCCACTTTTGCCTTTTCAGAGGACTGGCCTTGGCATGCCTTTGGTGCTGGTGCACGGCTATTTGGGGGGGTCTAGCCAATGGGATACACAGCTGCCATTGTTAAGCCAACACTTTGAAGTGATTACGCTTGATTTGGCGGGATACGGCATGGCCCATCATTTGGTCGCTCCGACTGATTTGGCCGACCATGCCCGCCATGTTTTGGCCACGCTCGACCACTTAGGGGTCGAGCGTTTTCATTTACTGGGCCATTCAATGGGCGGCATGGTGGCGCAGGAAATCACCAGTCAGGCACCGCATCGAGTTGGCAAACTGGTGCTCTACGCCACCGGTCCGCATGGTTGCATTCCGGGTCGTTTTGAAACCATGGCACGTTCGCGCGAGCGCTTGCGAGAGGATGGTGTTCAACGCACCGCTAGGCGCATTTGCGCCACTTGGTTGCTCGACCGCGAGGCCTCGACCGCTTTCGAGGCTTTGGCCGCATTGGCTACGCAGGCCAGCGAACAGGCTGCAAGCGCGGGCCTGAGCGCGATGGAGTCGTGGGACGGGCGGGCGCGTTTGGGCGACATTGGGCAAGACACCTTAGTCCTGTGGGGCGAACACGACCGCTCCTATGCTTGGTCGCAAATTGAAATGCTCTGGCGCGGCATCCCAGGGGCTTCACTGGCCGTGTTGCCCGCATGCGCCCATGCGTTGCATCTGGAGCGCAATGCGCTGTTTTGCACCCTCGTTGTTGAGTTTCTTGCGAAAAACAAGGACGCGTAAAGCCATCCAAACTGTTTTCCAGCGCCGAGGTGGCAGGAAAATTTCAGAAAAAACTGAGGCCTTTCAGTAGATGGGCGCTCCCAGTTTGGCAAGATGCGCCTTGGCAAAATTCTCATACCATTCCAAGCAAGCCGGGTTGGCCATGGCATCGCGGTTCACCACTTTGTTTAGTGGCTGGCCCAGCAAGAGTTTTTTAATGGGTAGTTCTTGTTTTTTGCCGCTCAAGGTGCGGGGGATTTCAGCCACTTGAACAATCGCGTTGGGAATGAAACGGGGTGAAAGCGCTGTTTTAATGGCTTGGTTGATGCTGTCTTTGAGCGCATCGTCTAACGTAATACCTTCACGCAGCGCCACAAACAGTGGCATATAGCTCTCGCGGCCAAGGTATTCCAAATCTACCACCATGGAGTCCAGCACCTGCGGCAACGCTTCTACCGCGCTGTAGATTTCGCTGGTACCCATGCGCAGGCCCATCCGGTTGATCGTGGCGTCGCTGCGGCCATAGATGATGCAGCCGCCGTCCGTGCCAATTTTGAGCCAATCGCCATGGCGCCAGACGGGGCTGCGCCCGCCCGCGCCGTCGTCTTTGGTGTACATGTCAAAGTAGCTCGACACATAGCGTTTGTTGCCTTCGTCGCCCCAAAAATACAGCGGCATAGACGGAATCGGCTGGGTGCACACCAGCTCGCCTACTTCGCCCAATACCGGCTGGCCGTCTTCGTTCCACGCCTCTACGGCGCAGCCCAAAAGGCGGCATTGCATTTGGCCCGGCACTTGGGGCAGCTCTCTGTTGCCGCCAATGAAAGCCCCGCAAAAGTCTGTGCCACCAGATATGTTGCACCACCAGATATCCGGTGTTCCCAATGCTTGAAACTGGGTGCTGCCCCAAATTTGCACCTCCGCTGGCAATGGCGAGCCGGTGCAGCCCAGCGCGCGCACGCGGCTCAGGTCGCCAGCGGCGGATATATCTAGCCCCGCCTTCATGCAATTGGTGTAAAAGGCCGCGCCCGCGCCAAAAAAAGTGACCTTGTGGCGCGCCGCAAAGCGCCACAGCGTGCCCCAGTCCACCCGCTCTTTGCTACCCGAGGGGTTGCCGTCGTAGATACAAATGGTGGTGCCGGTAGCCAAACCGCCCATTTGGGCGTTCCACATGACCCAGCCGGTGGAGCTGTACCAGTGGAAGCGCTCGCCCAAAGCGTTGGGTTCGTAGCTACAGCCCACGTCGTTGGCCAAGCCCTTCATGGCCATGATGCTCAAAATGATGCCGCCGTGGCCATGCACAATCGGTTTGGGCAGGCCCGTGGTGCCGCTGGAGTACACAATCCACAGCGGGTGGTCAAAAGGCAACCATGCAGGCTCGAAACCATCGGTATTTATGCTTTTTAAGCCAGATGTCACCGTGAAATGGTGAAAGTTTGCTCTTAAATCAGGAGTATTTTCAATAGAATTATTGGCAAAGGCCGTGCCCAGCACCACTAGCTCGGTCACGCTGGGCAAGCCATCGCTCAGTTGCAGCAAAACCGCGCTGCGGTCTATGGCCTTGCCGCCGTAGTACACGCCATCTACGGCAATCAGCACCTTGGGGCTGATCTGTTTGAAGCGGTCTAGCACAGCGGGCGTGCCCATATCAGGGGCGCAGACGCTCCAAATCGCGCCAATGCACATGGTGGCCAAGCTGGCCACCATGGTTTCGGGAATATTGGGCATATAGGCGGCCACGCGGTCACCGCGCTGCACCCCCATCGCCTGCAAGCGCAGAGCCAGCGTGGCCACTTGGCGTTGTAGCTCGGGCCAACTGAGCTCGCGCACTTCACCCAGCTCGTTTTCACTGATGATGGCGGCCAACCCCGCCGCATGCGCGGCATCGGCATGGCGCAGCACCTGCTGGGCATAGTTGACCTGTGCGCCCTCAAACCATTTGGCCTGCGGCATCCGGTCATAGCCCAAGGCGGTGCTGTGGGGCGTGGGTGACTGGATGGAGAAATAGTCCCACACCGATTGCCAAAACGCACCTACTTCGGTCGTAGACCAAACTAGCAGCGCGTCATAATTTGCAAAATGCAAGCCGCGCTCTTTCAATAGCCAATCTTGGTAGAGGCGAATTTGGGGAATATAGGGGGCTACAGCCTCAAAAGCTGCACTTGGCTCTGGTGGTTTTAACGGTATAGTCATTGCTCGATTATGCCCATTTGGAGTGCTTATGCCTTTGCCCACACCTGCCCTTGCCCATGTATGCGACCTGACTGTTACCGTGGCCACACCGTTAGAAGCTGGCCAAGTGCAGGGTCTCAACAGCCACGGCAAGCGCCGCATCATCCCGATTACTGGCGGCACCGTGCGCGGCCGCATCAACGGGCAGGTGCTCGCTGGCGGCGCAGACTTTCAAATTGTGGTGAGCGAGACCAGCGCCGACTTGGATGCGCGTTACCTGCTGCGTTTGGACGACGGCAGCCATGTGTATGTGATGAACCACGCCTTGCGCCGTGGTGCGCCAGAGGACATCGCCAAACTGGTGCGCGGCGAGAGCGTGCCGCCCGAGCGCATTTATTTTCGCTGCGTGCCCACGTTTGAGGTGGAATCCCCTGCCTTGGCGTGGATGACGCAAAGCATCTTCATCGGCACAGGCGCACGCTTTCCTGATCGGGTAGAGATTAGTATTTTTGAAGTGCTATAGAACTGCGGTAAAATAAATCTGCGGGATCAGCAGCCTCCCGCTTCTTTTATAGAACGACGGTGTCCCGTCCAAGAGCTGCCAGCCCTTCTATATGGTTTTGACTATGGACACCTCACGTTTGCAGCCGCTCGCAATTCCCACCAACGTTCCAAACAACACTCGGCTTGGCCATGCGCAATCGCCATTGATTGTGGACATGCGCAACCAGACAGACTTTGCGACCAGCACGCGCATGGTGTGTGGCGCTATGCGCCTGCAGACCAGCGAGTTTGAGGCTTTGAGGCCGTTTTTTGCAGAGCGCACGCTGCTAGTGTATGGTCAAGACTGGCAGCAAACCAGCATTGCCTCATGGCAAACGCAAGGTCTGGGCAGCCTGCGTAGGCATGCCAGCAAAATGCGCGCGGACATCTTGGCCACACGGCTTGCTGGAAATCTCGACAATGCATCGGTAGTGAATGCCTTGCCCAGCATATTGAAGCGCCCCGATTGGGGAGTTACTGGCGAGCGCGCCTCGCGTTGGATTACCCGTGCACGACCAAAAATTGACCGCATTGCATGCCCCTGGCTGATTACGCGTTTTATTGATCCTCGCGCCAAGTTTTTTTATGTGCCCGCTGATCGTGTCTTTGAGCAAGCTGATGCACTGCAAGCTGTTGCATTTGACATTCCTGGCGCACCGGTATCGCACATTGGCCAGCATGGGGAGCTGTGCAGTTTTGATGCCTTATTGGCTGGCTTTGACCTGCATGTTCCGGCACTCGATATGCTGGCGCGTATTGTGCGCGGCGCAGACACCAACTGTTTGGACTTGTCCGCGCAGTGTCCTGGTTTGTTGTCCACATCACTTGGCATGTCCGAGTTGCACCAAAATGACCAGCACATGCTGAGCGTTATGATGCCGCTTTATGACGCGCTCTATACATGGTGTAGCCAAATGGTGTCAGGAGTTAGTGAGAGCCATGATTGGAAGCCGATATACGCTTGATTTTCAGCCGCATTGCCTAGCACTTATTTTTTGATAGCGAACTACGACCATTTGACGGTGACATTGGCAGTATTTTCTATAAATTTTTCAGCTAGTGCGTGTCTTCAACCTGTCAGTGCAAAGTAGAAATGTCACACCTCAGCCCAAAGTAGAAATGTCACAGCTGTGAGAGTGTACAGCGCATCAGACTGGCAAAGATCGGCTATTGGGGCATGGGGCAACGCCCCATGTAGCAGGCCGCTAGGGCCGC
>JANOYR010000027.1:0-8188 GCA_031428975.1 Polaromonas sp.
GCCACGCAGCTCTTGGGCACCATGCTGGGCGGCTACAACCTGACCCCGCTGATCGACCTGCTTGACGATGCAGCCACAGCCGCCACGGCCGCAGAGGCGCTCAAGAAAACCCTCTTGATGTTTGACCAGTTCCATGACGTGAAAGCCAAGGCCGATGCAGGCAACGCGCACGCCAAAGGCGTGCTGCAAAGCTGGGCCGATGCCGAATGGTTTACCTCGCGCCCCGAAGTGCCACAAAGCATCAAAATCACCGTGCTCAAGGTTACTGGTGAGACCAATACCGACGATTTGTCCCCCGCTCCAGACGCATGGAGCCGCCCCGACATCCCCTTGCACGCGTTGGCCATGCTCAAAAACAAGCGCGACGGCATCACGCCTGAGGACGACGGCAAACGCGGCCCCATTGCGCAAATCAACGCGCTGGCAGCCAAAGCCTTGGCTGCAGGCGGCGTGGTGGCTTATGTGGGTGACGTGGTGGGCACGGGCTCTAGCCGCAAATCAGCCACCAACAGCGTGCTGTGGTTCACAGGGCAAGACATTCCGTTTATCCCCAACAAGAAGTTTGGCGGCGTGTGTTTGGGTGCCAAAATCGCCCCGATTTTCTACAACACCATGGAAGACGCAGGCGCTTTGCCCATTGAGCTAGACGTGGGCCAAATGCACATGGGCGACGTGATTGAGCTGCGCCCCTATGACGGCAAAGCGCTGAAAGATGGCGTGGAAATCGCCAGCTTCCAAGTCAAAAGCGATGTGCTGTTTGACGAAGTGCGCGCTGGTGGCCGCATCCCCCTGATTGTGGGCCGTGGCCTTACCGCCAAGGCGCGCGAAGCGCTGGGCTTGCCTGTGTCCACGCTGTTCCGCTTGCCCACACCACCTGTGGCTTCCACCAAAGGCTTCACTTTGGCGCAAAAAATGGTGGGCCGCGCAGTCGGTTTGCCAGAAGGCCAAGGCGTGCGCCCGGGCACCTATTGCGAACCCAAGATGACTTCAGTGGGCTCGCAAGACACCACCGGCCCCATGACCCGCGACGAGCTCAAAGACTTGGCCTGCCTAGGCTTTAGCTCTGACTTGGTCATGCAGTCGTTTTGCCACACCGCGGCTTACCCTAAGCCCGTAGACGTGAAAATGCACCACGAACTGCCAAGCTTTATCAGCACCCGCGGCGGCATCAGCTTGAAGCCGGGCGACGGCATCATCCACAGCTGGCTCAACCGCATGTTGCTCCCAGACACCGTGGGCACCGGCGGTGACAGCCACACCCGCTTCCCTATCGGCATCAGCTTCCCCGCAGGCTCAGGCCTTGTGGCCTTCGCCGCTGCCACAGGCGTAATGCCGCTGGACATGCCTGAGAGCGTGTTGGTGCGCTTCAAAGGCAAAATGCAGCCGGGTGTGACCCTGCGCGATTTGGTGCACGCCATTCCGCTCTATGCGATCAAGGCAGGCCATCTCACCGTGGCCAAGCAGGGCAAAGTTAATTTGTTTTCTGGCCGCATCCTAGAAATTGAAGGCTTGCCAGACCTCAAAATTGAGCAAGCTTTTGAGCTAGCCGACGCATCCGCCGAGCGCTCAGCCGCTGGCTGCACCGTGGCGCTCAATGACGCGCCCGTGATCGAGTACCTCAACAGCAATATCGCGCTGCTCAAGAACATGATTGCCAACGGCTACTCCGATGCCCGCACCATTGCCCGCCGTATTGGCGAGATGGAAAAATGGTTGGCCAAGCCCAACCTGCTTAAAGCCGACAAAGATGCCGAATACACCGCCGTCATTGAAATCGACTTGGCAGAAATCACTGAGCCGATTGTTTGCTGCCCCAACGACCCCGATGATGCCAAAACGCTCAGCGACGTGGCTGGTGCCAAAATTGACGAAGTCTTCATCGGCTCTTGCATGACCAATATTGGCCACTTCCGCGCAGCCAGCAAGCTGCTAGAAGGCAAGCGCGACATTCCCGTCAAACTCTGGATGGCTCCACCCACCAAGATGGATGCCGACCAGCTCACCAAAGAAGGCCACTATGGCGTCTTTGGCGCAGCAGGCGCGCGCATGGAAATGCCCGGCTGCAGCCTTTGCATGGGCAACCAAGCGCAGGTAAAAGAAGGCGCAACGGTCATGAGCACCAGCACCCGCAATTTCCCCAACCGCTTGGGCAAAAACACCTTCGTGTATTTGGGCAGCGCCGAGCTAAGCGCCATCTGCTCCAAACTAGGCCGCATTCCTACCAAAGCAGAGTATTTAACCGACGTAGGCGTCATCAACCAAGACAGCGCCAATGTCTACAAATACATGAACTTTGACCAGATGGAAGAGTTTGATGAAGTAGCGGCTTAAGTTTCCAGCCTTTATACAAAAGCCCCGCAGCGTGAGTTGCGGGGCTTTTTTTTCATGCTTGAGGATTCTTATTGACAATGCGAAAATACCTGCGGCGTAAAGTTTGCGATGGAGTGCGCAGCATCAGTTGCAAAGCAATATGCCAGATTATTAGAATTCATACTAAAATAATCATACTTAAAAGGTATGCCATGGAAACTCTTGAACTCAGTATGGCTGAACGCGGCCAGATCGTTATTCCTAAGAAGGCGCGGGATGCGCTGGGGCTGCGGCCTGGGGTAAAGATGGAGCTGCGGGTGCAGGGGCAGACGCTGGTGATTCAAAAAAGCGTGAAACTGGATTTGTCGCGTTGGATTGGTTATGCCGCTGGCGAGGCTACGACTGCCGAGCAAGATTTGGCGGTTTTGCGTGGACGGCCCGTGCCTTGGACTGGCAGCGCGGCTGATAAAGCCGTGTTGAATATGCCAAATGCAGATGCGCAGCAAACTATAGTTGTTGCGCCTACTGTTGTGCAGCGCAAAGCAAAGCCAAGTACGCATGTGGCAAAGCGTGCAGTGGCTGGCACTGCGCCGGGCAAACCCTCGCGTGGGCTTAAGGCATGACGGTAGCGGTCGACAGCAGCCTGCTGTTTGAAATCATCAAAGCGGGCAGCAAAGCCGCGCAGGCGCAGCAGGCGCTTGAGAGCGCGTTGGCACGGGGGGCAGTGTGCGTGTGTGAGGCGGTGTTGGCTGAGCTGGGGCGGTATTTCAAAAGCACGCAGGACTTGGAGCAGTTTTTGCAGGCTTGCCAGATCGACTACAGCGGTATGAACCAAGCGGCTGCAATGAAAGCGGCGCAGATGGTGCGTCAATACGTAGTGAATGGTGGCAAAAGTGAGCGCGTGGTGGCAGACTTTTTGATTGGGGCGCACGCGCTGGTGCAGGCCGATGCGCTCTTGACTTTTGATGTGGGGTTTTTTCGCGGGTATTTTGAAGGCTTGGTGGTGCTGGATGCAGCGAATTAGTAGTGATATAGTGGCAATGTCATCGTCATATGGTCATAGTTAGCTACTATTTTTATAGTATTTACAAACGCTGATCGGGCGCGACAAACCGTTAGCGCGATATTGTTGTACAGTTAGTCTCACAACCATTCTGGAGACTAATATGCCGCGCTTTCTTCGTCCCCTTGCTTTGAGCAGCCTACTGCTCAGCTGTAGCTTTTTGCCCGCCCACGCCCAAACGGCGGCCAACACGGTGTGGCCCACTAAGCCTGTCAAAATTGTGGTGACTTTTCCGCCCGGTGGTGCACCCGACACGCTGGCGCGGATATTGGCGGATAAGTGGGGGCAGGCGCTGGGGCAGACCTTTACAGTAGACAATAAGCCTGGCGCGGGCGGCAACATTGGCGCGGACTTTGTGGCCAAAAGCGCGGCTGACGGCAGCAGCTTGGTGATAGCCACCGTGGGCACGCATGCCATCAACCCTGCGCTCTACGCCAAAATGCCCTACGACCATGTAAAAGACTTCACGCCTGTGAGTTTTTTGGCCAGCACCCCCAATTTGTTGGTGGTCAATAACAATGTGCCAGCTAAAACCGTCAAAGAACTCATCGCCTTAGCTGGAAAATCGCCACTAACTTTTGGTTCATCGGGCAGCGGCACATCGATTCACCTTTCGGGTGAATTGTTTAACACCTTGGCAGGCGTGAAGATGCAGCATATTCCCTACAAGGGCCGTGCACAGGCCATTCCAGATTTATTGGGGGGGCGCATCTCCATGATTTTTGACAATATGCCTTCGGCCCTGCCCTTGGTTAAAGCGGGCGAGATCCGCGCTATTGCGGTAACCAGTGCCACGCGCTCAGCTGCTGCGCCCCATATACCGACGGTTGCCGAGTCTGGCTTGCCCGGCTTTGAGGCCACCTCGTGGTTTGCGTTGATGGCGCCCGCTGGTTTGCCCAAAGAGGTGTTGGCGCGCATCAACGCCGAAACCATTCGTGTGATGAACCTGCCCGATGTGAAAGAAAAGCTGGCCACTTTAGGATTAGATCCTGCCGCCGCCAGCCCTGAATCTTTGGCGAGCCTGATTCAAGTAGAAACTGCCAAATGGGCCAAGGTGGTGAAAGAGTCGGGCGCTAAGCTCGACTAAACCGTGCGCAATAGTTTTTTGCGCACCATCTGAATATTGTTGCGCAGCGCGTAGAGTTCATCGGCATACGACAGCGGCACATTGATGTGCTCGACACGCTTTTCTAGTGCGTTCAATTCATCGACCAGTTCTTGGTTGCCAGGCCGCGAGCTTGTGCCACGGGTTTCAATCTCGCGCAGCTGGGCATACCATTTGAAAATGCGCGAGCGCACCCGAAACTGGTAGAGCGGCGGCAAAATGCGCGACAGCGGCAGCAAAATCGCAATGATGATACCCAAAGCCACCCACATGCGCTCAATCAAATTAGCAAACCAAAACGGCAGGTAGCGCTGCAAGAGCGGCGGGCCATTTTTCATTTGGCGCTCGGCCTCTTTGGCCAGCGGCAGCTCGTCGCGGCGGGCATTGGGGTAGTCTCGGGCTTTGTTGAACCAGCCAGCGCTGCTGTGGATGTTGTTGGCCGCGCCCGAGAAAAGTTGCAAAAGGGCGGGGTGGGTGGTATTGCGGCTAATCAGCGAGGTGGTGGGGCCCACCAAGCGCACGTCTTGCGCAGGGCTGTCGCCAGCCAAATCCACTACACCTCGGGGCAGCACCACGGGGGACAAATAGGTGAAGCGGCGCGAATAGGCCTCACTTTGCACAAAATCCATCAGTTTGATGCCAGGGGTTTGCAAAAGCATTTGCACCATGAGCGACTCGGGGGCCGATGCAAAAACAATGGCATCGGTTTCGCCGCCCAAGAGGGCGATAGTAGCGGGCGTTTGCTCTAGTTTGGTCAACTGCAAAGCACCTTCTTCTACGCGGTTGCTCTCCAGCAGCTTGGACATGAGGGTGGGTACACCGCTGCCCGCCGTGCCCACATTCACGCGCCAGCCCTTGAGCTGGGTGAGGGAAGTCAGCGGCACGCCAGCACTGAGCTTTTTGGCAGAATCTTCGCGATAAAACAACCAAATAGGCTCTAAAAACAAACTGCCTAGCGTTTGCAGCTCGGCTTCGTCTTCAGGGCGCACATCAGCGGTGCCGCCTTGCACAAACCCAATGTCTACTTTGCCTTCGCGCAGCAGCGCCAAGTTGGCCGACGAGCCTTCGGTTTTGACAATGTCCACCTCTATGCCATTGGCCTTGAGCGCTTTCACATAGCGTTTGCTGAACTCGTCATACGCGCTTTGGTCGGGCCCGGTGGCTAAGCTCACGCGCGTAGGCGGGTTGGGGTCAAGCCACCAATACGCCAAGCCCAGCAGCAAAATGCCCAGCACAATAAAAGGGCCAAACGAGATCAGTAAATCACGGATGGATAAGAAGGTGTTGCGGACGGCTTGGGGCATATGTGCTATCGTAGCTGATTTCCTCTTTAAACGGTGCAAATAATGAGGAAAATGGCCAACGTCACCGTCAAAACGTCATAGTACGCTATGTATTTAGTAGTTTATTTGGCCTTATTGAGGCTATTCTTTTGCGCGTATGATTCACATGATGAGACACTTTTATACCCGTTTCGCAGCATGGCTTTTTGTTACTTGCACAGCACTTGCTCTTTCTGGTTGTGCTGCGCTGGGCTCTGGTTCGCCAAGTGCGGTGCAATTGGGCTGGAATCCTGCCCTAACCGCTATACGACCGCTCGGCAAACCGGTACTTGGCGTTGCTCTGGGTAGTGGGGCGCAGCGCGGATATGCACATATTGGTGTCATGCGGGCGTTTGAGCGTGCGGGCATTCGCCCCGACATCATCACGGGAACGAGCGCGGGCGCTATCGTGGGAGCGCTGTGGGCGGCAGGGCTTCGTTCTGACCAAATCGAACAAGCCGCTGGGCAATTGGGTGTTGACATTTTTCTCGATTTATCGCCTTCGCTGTCGCGCTATCTCAACGGCCGCCTGACAGGATTTGCCAGTGGGCAAGCCATTGTTGATTTTGTAGAGCGACAAACTGGAAAGCGCGAGTTTGCGCAGTTACCAATACGCTTTGCAGCAGTTGCAGCGGATCTGCATTCGGGTGAAACCATCCGTATCAATACAGGGCAAATAAGCGTTGCGGTACGCGCATCAGCGGGTTTGCCTATTCTATTAGAGCCCTTAGCCGTTAATTTTCAGGATAAACGACGCGAATTGATTGATGGCGGATTGGTGGAACCTATTCCAGCGCCCACAGCGCGGCTTTTGGGGGCAGACATCGTTGTGGCGGTCGATATTGGTTATCGCCCATACGAGGCCAAGGTGACCAACTCTATTGATGTATCGTTTCAAATTTTACAAATTGCAATCAACGCCTTGCGTGTGGAGCAGCTTCGCATGGCCGATTTGGTGATAAATCCAGTGTTGCATGAGCGCGATATATCGCAAGGCAATGCCAAAGCTTTGATTGCTGAGGGTGAGCGGGTGGGTAATGCGATGGTGGCACAAATAAAAATCCGTTTAGAAGCCGCGCGTGTCAGCCCCTAAACGGATATGCAATGAACAGATAAGCGATTTATTCAGCCAACCAAGGCGCGATAAACGCAAAATACGCGCCCACAGCGTACACCGCCACGCTCACGGCCCACATGGCCACGGATGCCCGCCGTGTACGCAAGCAGGACTTGCGCAAGGCGGGGTCTAAGGGGCAGGGTGCGTTGCGGTTATGCCACTGCAATGCTCCGCTGGCGGTTAACGCCAAGCCAGCAAAGCTAAACAGGCCGACCTTGTGCTCAGATAACCACACAAGCTGTGGAAACACGCTGACCAAGCTTGATAGTGCAGCGCCCGCGCCCAGAGCCACCAGCAATGCGGGTAGGGCGCAGCAAACCAGCGTGGACGAGCTGGCAAACAGCGAGAGCACAGACGAGGCAAAATTTGCCTTGAGCTGGCTCTGGCCGTCGGCCAAAGTTTGGCCAGTTGGGGTGAGCGCCGTGTTCATTTCTTGCCTACAAATTCAGCTTTGACCGCCGCCACCGTGGTGTTGGGCATAGTTTGGGTTTTCACCACGTCGTAGCCCGCATCGGTGATGCCGGTGCGGATTTTGGCAAGATCGAGCTTTTGCCCCGATTTGGGCTCGACCAAGACCACGCGCTGCTTGAGGTTGACATACACCGCCTGTGTTTCGGGCATGGCACCGAGGGTTTTTTCAATGCCTTGGGCGCAAAACGCACAGACCATGCCATTGACGGTGATTTTCTCAATTTCAGCAGAAAAAGCGGGCAATGTCGCCGTCAAAAGGGCAGATACTGCTATGAATTGATGAGCGATTGAATGCTTGAAACTTGTTTTGATAGAAGTTTTCATGATAAATCCTGATTTAAAAAATGTACATTAGGTTAAAGCGCAGTTGCTTGGCTTGGTTGATTCCAGCCTCGACAAAGTAGCGGCTGTGGATCACGCGCAGCATGGGCGTGATCTCGATTTCATCGGACAGGCCTTTCATTCGCCGCAGCTCTAGCACCAGCCAAGGTTGTGCTTCGTCGTAGTCTGTCTCGTAAAACGAAAAACCTGCACGAACCGCAGCGTAGTCGTGGTTAATGCCTTGGGCGCGGTACAAACGTACCATGGCCGAGGTGTAAACACGGGGGGTTTCGTAGTCGACTGAGATGCCAGGTGCCAGCATGGTGCGTGTGCCAGTAAAGTCTTTGCCAGTGACACCGCCTGCGCCTGCCAGTAGCCAAATATTGGCCTGCGAATGCTCGGCATTGAAGCGTTTGAGCAAGCGCGTGTAGGTGACTTCTGTGAACTGGCGCGAGCGCGTTTTGTCGTCTGAGCGCATG
>JANOYR010000028.1:0-4801 GCA_031428975.1 Polaromonas sp.
GGGGTACACAATGTAGTGCATCTTACCCTCGGCCTCGGTGCTTTCCACCTCGAGGTCGCTCACGGCGGATTTGAGCACAGGATCCCAGTTCACCAAGCGCTTGCCACGGTAGATCAAGCCTTCGTTGTACAGTCGCACAAAGGTTTCGGTCACCACTTTGGATAGTTTGGGGTCCATGGTGAAATATTCGCGGCTCCAGTCCACGCTGTCACCCATGCGGCGCATTTGGGTGGTGATGGTGTTGCCCGATTGTTCTTTCCACTCCCAGACTTGGGCTACAAAGTTTTTGCGTGCCTCGAAAGGCGTTGGCCCCATACCATGGCGGGAAATGCCTTTTTCTTGCAGCTGGCGCTCCACCACAATTTGGGTGGCAATGCCCGCATGGTCGGTGCCCGGAATCCACGCCGTGTTGTGCCCGCGCATGCGGTGGTAGCGCGTGAGGCTGTCCATGATGGTTTGGTTAAACGCATGCCCCATGTGCAGGGTGCCTGTGACATTGGGTGGGGGCAGCTGAATAGAGAAATTGTCTTGCCCAGCCACTGGCTGGCCTGTGCCGCGGTGGCCCGCCAAACCGTAGCCACGGCGCTCCCACTCTGGGCCCCAATGCGCTTCTATGGCGGCGGGCTCGAAGGATTTGGCCAAGGCGGCCAAGCTTGGTTGCTCGGGCTGCGTAGGCTCAGTCGTTTGGATAGAAGAGGTGTTATCGCGCATGGGTTGGGTTAGCCGGAGGTTGTGTAAAAATTGTATGGTAAAGCGTGTCTACCCATGTAAAACGGCACCACTAGGGTGCCGTTTGAGAGCTAACACATGTGCAGCGATTTTAATCGCCACACACTGCTTGGCTGTAATTAGAAGCTGTAGCTTGCACCGATTGAGAATTTTGGCAGAGCAGACAGCTTGCTCACCGCATCACGCACTTTGCCGGCTTCTGCTTGCACGTCGGCCAAAGTCACGCCTTGTTTGCCAATGATGCTGGTGGAGATGGTTGTGTCAAACTTGCCGATCATCAAACCTACGTCGCCATAAAAGCCCCAGCCTTTGCTGTTGCCGGGTTTGAAGCCGTAGCCAATACCCAAGTAAGGAGTGACGTTGGGGAATTTCAATTCTGCGTTGAAGCTCTCGCCTGTCAAGTTCACGGCCTTGCCGTTAATTGTGGAGCCTGCGCCGCCTTTAGAGGTCAAGGTGAACTTGGTGTCATTTACAGTTAAGCCACCAGTGAGACGAAAAGCGTTGTCCATTGGAAAATAATCGGCAAAACCGCTGATGGATTGTGCTTTGAATTTGCCATTGAAATCTACGCCGTTTTGTTTGCCGTCTTTGCTCGCATCTAGGCCACCCGAAAATTCACCGCGCAGAACCAACGTTGGGTTCATGGTGTGGGCGTAGCCTAAGGTGAGGCCAGGAAATCCAATACCGCCGTAAACGTCACCAGCCTGAGCGGTGAGTGCACAAAATGTAGCAGTTAGTGCCACAGCGGTGTTAATTGCAACTTTTTTCATCTATTTCTCCTTGAGTGGTAACAAACATTACTGTGCAATCCTACCTGTTTTTTGAGATTGCCGCATCTAATTGCTGCGAATTTTCGGTTTAAAACAACATAAATTGCCTCTTTGCGGAGTAAAAATTGTGAGTAGTTACAAGTTAGACTAACTTTCAGGGTTTTGGGCTAACAAGATGCATGCTGACAGTGCGCCCATTTCACCAATTTGATTGGCTAGCAACAAAATGAGCCGCGCATTCAATGCCTGACTCTGTTCGTTTGTCAAGCCGTTGTGGGCGTCAAGTAATTGCGCATAGAACTGATCCGCATCGCTCCATTTGGGCGGTAGTTGTGCAGTCATCGCTCCACTCCTTGGCTTCTCAAAATGGCGTGTGAAACACGCACACCGACTGTGCTGCCGCTGTCAGCCAAATAACCGTCAGGTCGCAATAATGCCCATAATGGCGCAGCGTTATTGTGGGGGGCTAGGTTACATGCACGGTGCAGGCTATGCTTTGAGTCAACCACAGATTCAGCTGCCTTGGGCATTGCCCGCCGGTCGCATACCTGCACTACCCGCAACTTGTGCTTAAGGTGCAAATTGCGCAGTCGGTTCACGGTGCTGCCGTCCAGTGCTCCAAAAACAAGCAAAAGCATTTGCCCATGGGTCCAGCGCAGCAAGTCATTGAGATGCCCTGTACTGCCATCGGCCCACTCAAAAGCTGCATTTTGCACCGAAGTCCCTGCCTGTGGTGCGCAAATACTGGAGCGTGTGTAGGGGTTGGCAATTGCCATGCGGCCTGTATTGATGAGTGGGCGTGCAAAGGCGTGGCGCTTGGCCAAATCGATCACTGCCGTGCGAAACACGCGCTCTATGCCATCGGCTGGCCGCAAAAAGCGGGCAGTGCGGTTGGTGACTTGCACATTGGTCAATGCGGCTTCATGTCGCTCATCATGGTAGCTGCCAAGAAGGCTTTTAGGTGCTTGACCCCGCACCACGGCTGCCAGTTTCCAAGCCAAATTGTCAGCGTCGGCAATACCCGTGTTGCCACCGCGTGCGCCAAATGGGCTCACCACTTTGGCACTGTCGCCGATGAAAAAAACCTGCGACTTGCCCCAAGCATGCACCATTTTGTCCACACATTCACTGCGGTAGGCATAGGGCCCTGCCCAGACGATGTCCACCTTCACATCGGGGCCAAATTGTTTGGCCAGCCGTTCGCGCACCACGTCTTCACGGCTGACGTAGGCGGGGTCGGCGTCTGGGGCCATTTGGTAGTCAATACGCCATACGCCATCGGCCATCAGATGCTGCCAGACTGCGCGGCTGTCGTTAAAGGGTGCTTCAATCCAGGTGTGGCGTTCTACAGGCGGCTTGGTGTTAAAGCGCACATCGGCAATGCACCAGCGGTCGTCCCCTTTTTTGGCGGTAACTTTTGCGCTTAACCAGTCTCGAAAAGGGCTGTGTGCGCCTGTGGCATCTACTATAAAGTCAGCTGTAAGCGCGTATTCGCCCTCTGGGGTGGCAACCTGCAACGCTGCTAGGCCGCAGTGTGTGTGAAGGCCAAGCAACCGGTTATTCCAACGAATTTGTACATGGCCGAGCTCCATGATGCGCTCCACCAAAAAGCCTTCGTTGTAGAACTGCTGGATGTTGATAAAGGCTGGCTGCGCCGACAGGCTAAAGGCGTTTTGTTGTTTTAAATCAAAGCTGTAAACCTCATCTTCTCCCGCAAAGGTGCGCCCAACGCTCCACTCGATACCTTTGGCTTTGATGCGTTCGTAAATTCCCAATTTGTCAAAAATTTCCAGTGACTTTTGGGTGTAACAAATACCCCTGCTTGATGCACCTTTCACGCCCACGCTGTTGTCTTCGTCCAACAAAATAGCCTCTATGCCAAGCTGCGCCAGCGCACAGGCCGCCGTTAACCCTGTGATGCCGCCGCCCACAATGACAATGCGCACATGCTCTACTGCGCCCGAGCGCACAGCGGGCGGCACTACGCTGTCGTATTGCGGTAGTTGGTAGCCGCTGCCTTGGCTAAATTCATAGCCGTTTTGGAATTGAGTAGGTGCGTAAGCGGTTTGCACAATTTAAAACCTTCAATATATAAAAAATAATGCCAATGTCACTGTCAAATGGTTATAGTTTGCTATTAATAATATAGTGTATTTTGTTTGATGTCGTATCGTTCGTGTGAGCGTTTTAAGCTCAAGCGCTGCGCCCGCCAAATTCTGGCCGGTCATTGCTTTGCGGCTTGAGCGCCTGTGTGGCCACGCCAGCAGCCCGTTCGGCGCGCCAAGCCTGCTTACGCGCCGTCCATTCAGCCAGCCGAGCGTGGGCGGTTTTGCTCTCTTCTTGCATCTGAAATGCATCGGCCAGCTGCGCCGTGAACTCCATGCGGATGCCGTTGGGGTCAAAAAAGTAAATGCTTTTAAAAATATGGTGGTCCGTCACCCCCAGCACCTCCACCCCATGCGCCTGTAGCCGCGCTTTCATGTCTTCTAAATCCTGCACCGTGTTCACCCGAAAGCTGATGTGGTTTACCCACTTGGGCGTATTGGGCGAAGGCAGCGCCGCCTCGTCGTCGCCAAGGTCAAAAAACGCAATGAAGGAGCCGTCTTGCAGACGAAAGAAAAAGTGCGTGTACGGGCAATATTCCCCTGTGCTGGGCACAATGTCTGACTGGATGATGTGGTACAGCGGCAGGCCCAAAATGTCTTCGTAGAACACGCGGGTTTCCTCCGCGTCGCGAGCGCGGTAGGCGTAATGGTGCAGCTGCTGGACCTTGGCGGCTGGCGGTAGAGTTTGGGTCATAGATTTGCTCCTGCGTTTATTGTACTAATCATAATTGATTTACCTAAACGTAATCTTTTGCCCCTCACTACCCCCCCCTTGCCCCCTTTTCACCCGTTTTACATTCACTGCTGTGGTGGGAAACGGGCGAGCTTTGACTTGTCTTGTATTCACTCGGACAGACCAACCGCATCTGCGGCTGCTGTCCGCTTGCTCGTTCGCAGACTTACTCCCTTGCCGTGTGCCTTGATTGGATGCGTGGTGCAGTGCTGAGGCTGCCCGCACTGCGCTTGGCAGATGCAGAAAGCGATGTTTCACTCCAATTTTATGGATAATACTGCAAATGTCATTGTCATGTCGTCATATTGCGCTATCAAATTTGAAATGAATGACGCTACTTTTCAGTAGCCAGCTATCACTTAAAAACAACACGCAATGTATGCCTTGGCAGCTTAAGCCATCGCCAGCCTGTCAAAAGTCAATAAGTGCCTGCAAGCGGGATACAAATTGGTTCACCAGCCAGT
>JANOYR010000029.1:0-17653 GCA_031428975.1 Polaromonas sp.
TTGCCGTGTATCGCCATCGTCTGGCAGGCGGTAGGCCACGGCAGCGCCGCAGGATTTGCAATGTTTGATTAAGGGGCGTGGAAACACAAACGCGACAGGGCATCAAGCCTTTTTGGCTGCGGCCTTAGCTGCTGGTGCAGCAGCAGGTCTGCCGTTGCCAGCCTTGGTGTGCTTGTCAATCAAAGCGCGGGCATTTTCAAGCAGTTTGTAGCCGTCGTAGCCACGCTTTTTCATATCTTCTACCCATTCGACTTCCACCAAGCGCGAGGCGCGGCGAAATTGCTGGGCTTCTGCCACATCGATGGTGAACACGGTATTGTTGCGGTCGGTGGCTGATTTGCGGCCTGCAACGTCACCTGCTTGTTGGGTTTTGCCCAGCCAGCCTGATGTTTCAATGCCCGAGTTGTTGTCGATGATTTTCTTCAAATCGGCAGGCATGGAGTTGTATTTGGCTTTGTTCATGGCCATCACAAAGGTGGTGGTGTACAAAGCGCCGCCAGCAGGGTCAAACTCGGCATGGAATTTGGTGAGCTCTTGTACCTTTACCGAAGGCACCACTTCCCAAGGAATCACCGCACCATTGATCGTGCCTTTGCTCAAAGCATCAGGAATGCCTGGCAGGGGCATGCCCACTGGCGTAGCGCCTAAGAAGCCTATGAGTTTATTCACTTGGCGTGTTGGCGCACGCATTTTGAGGCCTTTCAGGTCGGCTACAGATTTCACCTGTTTGTCAACGGTATGGATCACACCCGGGCCGTGCACTTGCAGCGCCAGCACCTGTACGTCTTTGAATTCGTCAGCAGCATAGGTTTGCACGTATTCCCAGTAGGCTTTGGATGTTGCCTCGGCATTGCTCATCATGAAGGGAAGTTCAAAAACTTCTACGCGGGGGAAGCGGCCAGCGGTGTTGCCCGGAAGCGTCCAAATGATGTCAACCACACCGTCGCGTGCCTGGTCGTAGAGTTGCACAGGCGTGCCACCCAGTTGCATGGCAGGATAGGCTTCAAATTTAATGCGTCCGCCCGATTCTTTCTCAACCTTGTCCATCCATGCTTTGTGCATGTTGAGCCACACGTTGGATTGCGGGGACATGAAGGTGTGAAACTTCAATGTGACGGTTGCTTGCGCACTGGCTCCTATTGCGGTGGCCGCTAGGCTGGCGGCTGCGCCCGTTTTTAATAAAGTACGGCGTTGCATCATATAAATTCTCCTAAGTAAAAATAGTTAGAGCTTAACGCTCTAGGGACAGATCGGTGCAAGGGAAAAACCCTAGCCTATAAAACGCAGCACATACAAAGAGATGCTGGGCACAAACAAGATCAGGAGTGCGCGTAAGGTGTCGGTGATTAAGAACGGCATCACGCCCTTGTAACTTTCTGAAATTGGGACGGCGTTGCTTTTGCCCTTGGTCATGCCGTTGACCACATACACGTTGAGGCCAACAGGTGGGGCGAGCATGCCAAAACCTACCGTCATCAAGACCATAATGCCAAACCAAATAGCCGTGTATTCTTTGCTCATGCCAAAATCTAAGGCCATGACCATGGGGAAGAAGATGGGAATAGTGAGCAAAATCATGCTCAACTCATCCATTACTGCACCCAACACCACATAAAACAACATGATCACGCCCACTACCAGCAGCGGAGCTAAGCCCCAAGAACCAACCAACTGCGCCAACTGGCCAGGGACTTGGGTGAGCGCCAGCGCGGCATTCATCAAATCAGCCCCTAAAAATATCAAAAAGATCATGGCGGAGCTTTCGGCTGTAGCGTAGAAGCATTTTTTGAATTTTTCCCAAGTCATTTCACGCTTGGCAATAGCGGCAATAAATGTAGCAAATGCGCCCACTGCAGCGCCTTCAGTTGGGGTGAAATACCCGCCGTAAATGCCTCCAAACACAATCACGAAGATCATCGCGATTGGCCCAATTCCAGCGACTGCATTCAAAATGTTGGAGTTCGCCAGCGTATTTTTTTCGGGCGCATGGCCAGGCACAAGACGCACATAAATAGCGATGGCAGCCATATAACCGAGCATCGCGATAATGCCTGGCACCATCGCTGCGGCAAATAGTTTGGCAATGTTTTGCTCTGTCAGAATAGCATAAATCACCAAAGGCACCGAAGGTGGAATCAAAATGCCTAAAGTGCCTCCAGCGGCTAGCGTGCCAGTGGTTAGGCGGCCAGAGTAGCCGTGTTTGCGCATCTCGTCGTAGGCCACATTGGTAATAGTGGCTGCTGTGGCAACAGATGAGCCGCAAATGGCCCCAAAGGCTGCACACGCCAGCACTGCCGCCATGGCTAATCCACCTTTGAATCGCCCCATGACCCCTGATGCAAAACTAAACAATGCTTTGCTGATGCCGCCTTGTGTGGCGAAATGCCCCATCAAAATAAACAGGGGGATAACGGACAAGTCGTAGCTGGCAAAGCGCGCATAGGCTTGGTTGTTTAAGAAATTTGACAAAGGCCCCCAGCCTGCTTGTGCCACATAGCCAATGCCACCGGCCACAAACATAGCGATAGATATGGGCACACGCACTGCCATCAGCAGCAGCATAATGCCAAAAATCATCAAGGCGAGTTGAATGGCGCTCATACTGCTAACTCCGGATTCTCTTCACGTGCACTGGGGGCAAAACCAAAAATACATTGGTGCAAAGCGATGAGCGCTGTCAAAATAAGTGGTGGAATCATGAAGCTGTAAACAATCCATTCTGGGAAACCAAGCAGCATCGAACCCGATTGGGAGTTCCATGCATTGAGCCCCCCCAAAGTGGTGCGCCAAGCGAGCAGCGCCATGACGATGGCCAGTAGCAGAGCGCCCAATCTGTCCATCCGTCCTTGCACTGTTTCGCTGGCTTTGGTAGTGAAGAAATCTACAATAATATTACCGCGACATGCTTGACACCACGGCATGAACATGGCGATAGCAGCTCCAGCCGCAGCGCCTGACAATTCAAAATCGCCCACAATCGATTTGCCGATGGTGTCGCGCCCCACGATGCTGATACAGGTCATCAAGGTGATGAAAACCAACAGAACGCCTGCCACGATGGCAAAGAATTTCGCAAATTTTTCTAATAAGTACAAGAAATGTCTCCGGTCGAGTGAATCGCTTGTATTAAAGCGCGATTGGGCCTAGCGTTTTTTTTGATGGGCATGTCTTGCGCGATAATCGCACAAGACTGCGTTTTGTCGCGCAATTTGATGAAAGTCAAAAACTATGGTTAAACCAGACTTACCCCACTTTAACCCGCAGTTCGCCCAGCCCCGCCACCGCGCCTAGCATGGTGTCGCCCGACACCACGGCAGCAACTCCTTCTGGTGTGCCTGTGTAGATCAAGTCTCCTGGGGCTAGCTCCCAAGCGGCGCTGAGGTGCTCAATGGTCTCGGCAATATTCCAAATGAGCTTGGCGACATTGCTGCGCTGGCGGTCTGCTCCGTTGACCTGAACCGACAGATCTGCATTGACTACATCACCCGCCAGTGCGGTCGGAGTAATGGGTCCAATGGGGGCGCTGTGGTCAAAGCCTTTGCCAATACACCACGGGCGGCCTGCTTTTTTCATCTCGCCTTGCAGGTCGCGGCGCGTCATGTCCAGGCCCACGGCATAACCAAAGATATGCCCAAAAGCGTCTGCAGCTTTGATGTCTTTGCCGCCAATGCCAATGGCCACAACGAGCTCAATTTCGTGGTGAAAATTTTTCGTCAAACTGGGATAAGGGATCGTTCCCGTTTCGCCCGTGTTGACGACGACGATGGCGTTGGCAGGTTTTAAGAAGAAAAATGGGGGTTCACGTCCGGTAAACCCCATTTCTTTGGCGTGTTCTTCGTAATTACGGCCCACGCAATAAATGCGGTTGACGGGAAAACGCTCTGCACGTCCTACGACGGGCACGCTGACCACAGCGGGGGGATTGAAAACATAGCTCATGCGGGAATCCTTTCTTCTCGGTGGATGCCCAGTGCCTGATGCACGGGGCGGTCTGAAAAACTAAACAGCACGCAACCTTTGTCAGACTGTAAACGCAGGCTGTGCCATGACGGCACAACAAAATGGTCGCGCGGGCCAAAGGCCAATTGTGATGCACCCGAAGGTGATTCTATATAAGCAGTTCCCGCACCTTCGACCACGCTGAACACGGTGCCATCGGTTTGGCGGTAAGGCGCACCTGCAAAGCCTGCGGGCAAAAGCTGCATAAAAGTGGCCATGGTGGGCATTGGCGAGCCGCCAGTCAGCGGATTGGTATAACGCAGTTTCACGCCATCCCACGCATCCACAGGCGCAGAGCGCTCTAAAATATGTAGCGCTTCGCGTGTTCGGCTGTATGGGTAGCTGAAGATAGGGCTGGTCTTGCCATAGGGCGATGAGCCGCGCACGGGCGCCATATTGTGGCCGTAGCGGGCAAAACTGCTGCCCTCTGGTTCTTTGACTACTTGGGATTTGGTGACATCATTTTCAGCAAAGCCCGCATCAAAAAAACGCAGCATGGGGATGTCTAGGCCGTCTAGCCAGATCATGGGTTCTGCACCATCGTGTCCATGGTCGTGCCAAGCCATCGACGGCGTGATGATGAAGTCGCCCGGCTCCATGGTGCTGCGCTCGCCATCGACAGCGGTGTAAGCGCCCGAGCCTTCTACGATAAAACGCAGTGCCGACTGGGTGTGGCGGTGGCTGGGCGCTACCTCGCCTGGCAAAATCATTTGCAAGCCTGCAAATAGCGATTGTGTGATGCATTGCCGCCCGCGCATGGCCGGGTTTTCAAGAATGAGCACACGGCGAATCGCCTCCTCAGCCGTGATGGCCTTGCCCGCCCGCATGAGGAAGGGGCGCACTTCGTCGTATTTCCAATGCGCCGCCACGCAGGGCGAGTTGGGTTGCTGGGGTACCAGCGCATGCAACACCTCCCACAGCGGGGCTAAGTTAAGTGGCGACATGTCCTTGTATAGCGCGGCGCGGTCGGGGTGCGGGGTTTTGGATTGCATGGCTGATTGACGGTAGCGATGGATATGCCCAATACTAGCGCATGGGCTTTGTCAACGCACGGCTTATTGCGCTAACAAATTGATCGATTTAGCAATAGCAGCACCTGTGGCGGCTTCTTTTTTGTAGAAGCTGTCCAGCTGTGGTAAGCCCATGGGTTCGGCGATTACAGTGCCTGCAGTCTCAATGGTTTTGCGTAACTCAGGGCTGGCCAGTGCTGCGTAAACTGCTTTGTGGATGGTGGCCAATTGGGCATCTGGTGTTTTGACGCTGGTCTGAATGCCAATCCAAATGCTGAATTGGTAGTCTTCAAAACCTTTGGTGGCGCGCGCGGGTGGCAGCTTGGGCAGGCGGGCAATCGACTGCGGTGCTGCAACGGCCAGTGCTTTGATTTGGCCACCATCAATAGCGCCGAGCACAGGGCCAACTAAAGGGACCACGGCAAAATCGATCACGCCGCCCATCAGGTCTTTGAGGTAGGGTGCTAAACCGCCGTAGGGAGCGTGTAGGCCTTTAGCTCCTGCATTTTGCAGGGCTTTTTCTGCCATCAAATGGTAGAGCGAACCAACACCTACGGAGCCAAAGCTCAAGGGTTTGTCGGCTTTTTTAGCATATGCCACAAATTCTTCTAATGTGTTCACTGGCAGGTCTTTTCGCACGGCAATAGCGATTGGCGTGTGGCCAATCAGGGCGGCCATGCGCATGTCTTCGGGCTTGTTTTTAGCTGCAGCAATGCCCAGTGGCGTATAGATCAATTCCAATGGCGAGCCCGCCAATACAGTGTAGCCATCGGGGTTGGCATTGGCCGCTTTGAGCACGCCCAGCGAGCCGCCCACCCCCACCACGTTTTCCACAATCACGGGCTGGCCAAACGCCTCTGACATGCCTTTGCCCACCGCACGGCCCAGCACATCGGAGCCACCACCGGGCGGGAAGGCGACGATCATAGACACCGGTTTGCTGGGAAAGCTTTGCGCAGCGGCGAGAGTGGCCAGCGCTAGCATGCTGGTGGCCAGCAGGGTTTTGATGCAGGTTTTCATAATGTGCTCCTCAATGGTTAAGTTGACTTGTCGAAATAGACGGGTCGGGGTGAAACGCATCGCCGTTGACCCAAGCGGCGGACGTTGATAAAAAATAGGGATCTAGGCTTGCATGCCGCAAAACGCAAAATCAATCTCGGGCGCTTGGCCGCTGACAATGCGGGCAATGCTTTTGCCCGAGCCGCAGGCATGCGTCCAGCCCAGCGTGCCGTGGCCCGTGTTGAGGAATAAGTTGGGGAGCTTGCTTTTGCCAATGATGGGCACATTGCTTGGCGTGGCAGGGCGAAGACCTGTCCAAAAACTGGCCTGCGCAGTGTCCCCCGCGCCAGGAAAAAGCTGCTCCACACGGCGCACAATCGCCTCGCAGCGCACCCAGTTCAAGTCGCGGTCATAGCCATTGAGTTCCGCAGTGCCCGCAATACGCAGGCGGTCACTGCCCGGTCCTGTCAGGCGCGAAAACACCAGTTTGAACTCGTCATCTGTCAGGCTTACCTGATGCGCCATGCCCGCGTCTTTGACGGGCATGGTGACCGAATAGCCTTTGGCGGGGTAAATCGGCAAGCGAATGCCCAAAGGTGCTGCATAAATGGGGCTAAGCGAACCCATGGCCAGCACATAGGCATCTGCCTGCAAGCGCTGAAAACGTCCCTCGCTGTCGGTGGCCTCCACATGGTTGATTTGGCCGCCCGCCTCGCGCAAAGCTGTGATGGTGTGGCTCATTAAAAATTTCACACCCGATGCCTCGCACAGCTTCACCAGCTCGCGTGCAAAGCGGTTGGCATCGCCTGACTCGTCTTCTGCGGTGTAGGTGGCGCCTGCCAATTGCCCTCTGATATGGGCTAGGGCGGGCTCAATTTTGACAGCCTCGTCGGCGCTGATAACCTGTCGCTCGCAGCCCAACTCCCGCATTTGCTTTGCAGGGCCGTGCGCACTGTCAAATTCTTTTTGCGAGGTGTAAAAATGCAAAATACCCTGGGTGCGCTGGTCGTATTGCAAGCCTGTGCTGCGGCGAAGCTCTTGCAGCATGTCTCGACTGTAAGTGCCTAAACGCACAATTTGCGCAATGTTGTGGCGAGTGCGCGCAGGCGTGCATTCACGCAGAAACTGCAAACCCCAGAGCCACTGGCGCATATCAGCACGCAGGCGAAACAACAGGGGCGCATCTTCTTTGCCCAGCCATTGCAAAAGCTTGAGCGGCGCACCCGGATTGGCCCAAGGCTCGGCATGGCTGACCGATATTTGTCCGCCGTTGGCAAAGCTGGTTTCAGCCGCAGGATGCGCTTGGCGGTCTACCACCGTCACGCTGTGGCCCAGTTGGGATAAATAGTATGCGGAGCTAACGCCGAGCAGGCCGCTACCGAGAATAAGCACTTGCATGGGAGAACCTTTAAGACAAACGTGCTGCATAAAGCAAGCGTTTGCAGCTATAAAAATAGCAGCAAGCCGATAATGCTTTGCAGCGCCGCTCCCCCTGTCCTTGGTACCTGAGAGATTCACCAAAACACCACAACGGCGTTTGGCTTGCTCCTTCGGTGCGCTGCGCCTTGGTGTGCAAGGTGCAGCGACTCTCCAGACGGCTTTCAAAAATAGGCAGTGGTGGTGACCTGAGCGTTTATGGGAGGTTGCGCCTTCGGTGGATGAGCGATGCAATATACCGCTTCATCTCTCTCCTGCTTTGTGCAGTATAGTGCATATTTTAACATCTGTGGTAAGTGTTTACCCGACTTAGCATGGCGAGTACGATTTTGCTAATGTGAATTTAGTCCCAATAAACGCCGTCGTTTTTAAGCGCCGATTGAAGCCGCGCAATGGGCAAGCTTGAAAACGCGGATGTACCACCCGTCAGTGCAGCGGCTGTGCCCGCCGCTTGCCCCATAGCAAAGCATGCACCACTGGCGCGCGCAGCCGACTGTCCTTCATGCGTCATAGACGCGCAGCGGCCTGCCACCAGCAAGTTGTCCACACCACGGGGCAGCAGCATGCGCCAAGGCAAATCGTTGTAGCTGCGCCCATCCATCGCTTCGCCACTGCGGGGAAACGCCCAGTCAATGCCGCCAGCGCGGTGCAGCTCCATGGGCCATGCATTCACACCAATCACATCGTCAAAATGTGCCGATGACAAAATATCTTCGCCCGTCAAACGGTAGTCGCCGTAGATACGGCGCGTTTCCCGAATGCCCACTTGCGGCGCTATGTCTACGATAGCGCTGTTGGCAAAGCCAGTAACTTCATGGCGCAAAAAATCAAAATAAGCGACGACTTGCTTGCGGCCTTCTATTTCACCCAATGCGAGCTCGCGTGCATCTAATGCGTTCATGGCTTGACCCGCTGCATTGGCAATTTGTGTGACATTGACACGCCATTCGCTGGGATTTTTGTTGGGACGCACAATCGCGCCTTCACGGGGAAACTGGTAGCGCAAGGGTTCGCGGGCTAATGCTGCTGCCATCAAGCCATTAATGGCCTTGAATTCGCCAATTGCAGCCAATGCCGCAGGTGCGTCCACATGCCCCACACGGAACATCGTGGTAGGAAAAAGCCCGCTGCCAGCGCCGTCACCCACTTCAAAGGGCACTCCCGAAAAATGCGCCATATCGGCATCGCCAGAACAGTCAATAAAGTGCTGGGCACGGACTGCAAGGCGGCCGGATTTGGTTTCTACCAGTAAAGCTTCTATGCGTTGGCCGTTTTCAGACATCACAACCGCGCTGGCATACGCATGAAACAGCAATTCCACACCATGCGACAGCAAAAGCTGGTCAGCCGCGCACTTGTAGGCCGAAACATCGTAGGAGCGCACGCGGATGCGCCCGCCCATGCCGTCTTGTGGCGCATTGAGCCCGCCTAGCGCGTCAATGCGTGCAAGCAAATCATCCACCACGCCGTGCACCACCTGCTGCACCACGCCATGGCGTTTGCCATACAGCCCTGCAAAATTGGTCACGCCACCTGCGGTGCCCATGCCGCCCAAAAAGCCGTAGCGCTCCACCAGCAAGGTGCGGGCACCGTGTTGGGCCGCACTGGCAGCCGCAGCCAAGCCCGCCGGCCCGCCGCCCAAAACCAAGACCTCATACTCCCCGTAAACAGGGATTTGCCGTGCTGGTTCGTAGATGGGGGCCATAGAAACGGGAGCCGTGAACACGCTATTCGATCTTGATGCCACGCATGGCGATGATGCCGCCCATAATGGCGGTTTCTTCTTTGATGCGGCTTTGCAAGCCCTCCGCTGATGTGCCTACCGCCTGCCAACCTTGGTTAAACAGCTTTTGGCGCGTTTCGGCAGAGCGGATGATGCTGCTCACCTCAGCGGCAAGTTTGGCTTTGGCAGCGGGCGACAAATTGGCGGGCCCTACCAAAGCCGTCCAGACTTCTAAATTGAAGCCGCGCAAACCCGATTCTGCCAGCGAAGGCAGCTCGGGCACCAAGGCGCTGCGCCCGCTGGTGACGCCAATGGCTTTGAGCTTGCCAGCGCGCACTTGGGGCATGGCAACACCAGGCGGAATCAGCGCCATGTTGACTTGGCCGCCCAGCATGGCTGTGACCACCTGCGGGTTACCTGCGTAGGGCACATGTACCGCGCCCATGCTGCCGACTTTGGATTTGAGGTGCTCCATGCCCAAATGGCCGACTGAGCCATTGCCGACCGAGCCGTAATTCCACTTGTCGCCGCCATTGCGCGCAGCGGCAAAAAACTCTGCGCCAGAAGGCTGGTTGGGTGTGGTCACCAAGACCAGTGGTGCGGTGGTTAGCAGAGAAATAGGGGTGAAATCTTTCGCAGGGTCGTAAGGCAGCTTGGAATACAAAAGCTTGGCCGAAGTCAAGTTGCCATTGATAACGACAGCCAAGGTGTGGTCGTCGGTGGCCTTGGTCACCAAATCGGCGGCAATGTTGCCAGACGCACCGGGTCGGTTTTCTATGATGACGGGTTGCCCTAGCGCCTTAGACAGGGGCTCGGCCAAGGTGCGCGCCGCCATATCGGGCGTGGTGCCCCCCGGAAAGCCCACCAAAATTTTGACGGGTTTGGTGGGCCAGACCTCTGCAGGCTTGGCATTCTTTGAGAGTTTTTGTGCCAATGTCACAGTAGATACGTGACATAACGCTATAAAAACTGAAGCAAAAATGAGATTTTGACGATGCGATGAGATGGGTTTCATGGTGATTAAAAAGGGTAAAAAATAAGACGGATTACAACAAATAGAAGGCTCAATACCGACTGAAATACTCGCGCCGCATAAAATCTTCCTTGTCGCTCGCGGTTTCAAAACGCGCAATTTCTTGCGCCTTAATTTGGCAAAAGTAGGCCACAAAATCTGCCCCTAAAGCGGCTTTTAGGACGCTACTTTTTTGCAACGCATCAATTGCCTGCGCTAAGCTGGTAGGCAGCTTGGCCGCTGGGTTGGCATAGGGCGATTCTGTGGCGGGCGGCGCGGCTAGCTGGCGCTGCATGCCATCGAGGCCGCTGTAAATTTGCGAGGCGATGTACAAATACGGGTTGGCCAGCGGTTCACCCACGCGGTTTTCTATGCGGGTGGCGCTGGGGTTGCCGGTAGGCGCTATCACGCGCAGCATGGCGCCTCGGTTGTCTGCCCCCCAAATGACCGATTGGGGCGCGAGGGCGTTGGCTTGAAACCTTGCATAGGCGTTGAGTGTGGGGTTGGACAATGCGGTGCAGGCATTGGCGTTCGCCAGAAGCCCTGCAAGGTAATGCTGGCCGGTATCGCTGAGGTAGCTGGCGGCGTCTAATGGCCGCAATTGGGCGGGTGTGGGCAAGGGCGCTGCCATGGCGCGTTTGTACCAGTCTTCTAGCTGGGGGGTGGCCGAGTTGGCAAATGCGTTAGCGCCGCCATCGAGCTGCACCAAAGACTGGTGTAAGTGCCAGCCGCTGCTCATAATGTGTGGGAAGGGCGGCCTGCACATGAAGGTGGCGTGGTAGCCAGCGCGGCGCAGCGCTTGCGCGGCGGCGCTTTTAAAAAGCACCATGGTGTCGGCGGCAGTGAGCGCGTCGGTGGCTTCAAACACCGCCTCTACCTGCGATGGGCCAAACTCAATTTCGAGCGATGTCAAAGGCAAACCAAGGGCGCGCGCGGTTTCGCGCATTATCGCCAGCGGTGCGTCGGCCATGTCTGCCCATTGTTCGCTCAGCAGGCGGTGGCCGGGGTGAATCAAAGAGACGGCGGGTGGCAAACCCGGCCAACCTGCCAGCTCAGGGTCAAGTTGTGGGCGGGAGTTTTCAATTTTGTAGATGTGAAACTCCAACTCAAGTCCGCAGCGCAAGCCAAAGCCCCGCTCTTGCAGCTTGGCCAGCGCCGTTTGCAAGACATGGCGTGTGTCAAAGGCAACTGGGTTGCCATCAGGGTGGAACAACTGGCCACGCAGCCAAGCAGTGCCGCGTGCCCAAGGCAGCTCTTGGTAGCTGGTCAAATCTGGCCGCAGCACGAGGTTGCTGGCATTGGCAAAACCTTCGGGGGCGTTGTCTGCGCCTGTTTCAAAGACTTTGAAGGCGGTGCGGTCGGAGCTGTCTTTGAGCGCCAGTGTGCCAACCATGCCAATGCCGTTGGACAATGCGTCTTGCACTGCTAGGGGCATCAGGGTTTTGCTGCGCAAATCGCCATGCAAGTCGCACCACGACAGGCGCACCTGTTGGATATCGGATTCGGCCATGCGCCGCAGGGTGTGTTCGGAGTCAATCATCGAGGGGCTGCGCTGGCAATAGCGCGGGGTTTTTCCATGGCGCGTGATGGCGCTTTTTAATGGTTTCGTTGTGGGCCCAGTCTTGCCAACTGGCACTGGGCGCAAAGCCGTCTAGGGTGTCTGGGCCTATTGTTTGCAGTGCACTGCTTGCATCAGCCAAGCCTGGTACAGCGCCACCTGCTTGCACCGTTTGTATCGCTTTTTGTAGCATACGGCGGTTGGCCATGATGACTTTGTCGGTGGTGCCGTGATGCTCGCGGGTGCGGTCTTGTATGGCACCCATGCTTTCTACCGCCCACTGGTCGTGCACATTGATGTCGTCTTCGCCCATGCCAAGGTAGGTGCTGCTTTGCTGTTCTGCGGGGTTAAATCCCCAGTTGTTGTGCTTTCCTGCCAGCGGCAGGTAGTCGGGCAAAGTCATGTATTGCAGGCGTTGGGCCCTCATGGCAGCTTTGTCCATAGGTTTGTCAAAGCTGGTGAAAATGGAATACCAATAGGTGTGGGTGTCGTCCACCGGCAGGTGAATTTGGGTGATCGTCATGGTCTCGCTAAGCGGTATGACGAAGGTTTGTGGAAAGAGCGCATGGGTGATGCGGGTGTGGGTAGTTTCGTCGTTGATTTTGCGCAGTGCGCTCAAGCGAAAGCCTGCGGGCGTGGGCGCAAACTGGATGTCAGGGCGGTGCAGTTCGCGCATCACCCGCGTCATGGGCCAGCGCTGGCCATCGACATCGCCTGCGCTGGCGCTGCGAAACTGTTTGCCGCCTGCGTTGCCAGCAATGTCATCCAGCGCCACATCGTGTAAAAAGCGGTGCAAAAACGAGGGGTGGGCGGGGTCAATGCCCACCTCTACACATTGCAACCAGTTGGCCTGCCACATGCCTTTGAAGGCGAAGCTGTGACTCGCGGGCGCTACAAAGCAGTCGAGCGGCGCAAAAGGCGGCGGCGCGCCGCCCTGGTCATCCTCAGCCAGCCACGCAAACAACACGCCCGCTTTTTCCACCACGGGGTAGCTGCGCTGCTTGATGTGTTGACACAGGGTGCTGGCCGCAGGCTCACCGGGGGTGTCTAGGCACTGGCCATTGGCAGCAAACTTCCAGCCATGAAAAGGGCAGCGGATGCCGGTTTGGCCGGCGGCATCTACCTCGTAGCGGGCAAAGCTTAGGTCTGCACCTCGGTGCGGGCAGTCGCGGTCGAGCAGGCCGTAGCCACCGCTGGCTTCTTTAAAAAGCACAAAATCTTGCCCTAAGGCGCGCACCGCTTTGAGTGGCCGTGTGCCATGCGCAGTGGCCATGCGGGGGTCTAGCTCTGGGTTGAATTCATCGGCCAAGGCAATGGGCTGCCAGTAGCGGCGCAGCAGTGCGCCACAGCCTGTGCCCGGGCCCACGCGGGTGAGGAGTTCATTGAGGTCAGCGTTCATAGTTTCCTATCGTAACGGCATCGCAGTGCCCCCACAATCGGGTTATCCTATAGGCTATGAAACTCTACAACTACTTTCGTTCCTCGGCCTCGTTTCGCGTGCGCATTGCGCTGGCGCTCAAAGGCCTGCCGTATGACTACCTGCCTGTGCACCTGCCCAAGGGTGAGCACAAGCAGCCCGACTACGCCGCCAAATCAGCCGACGGACTTGTGCCTTTGCTAGACACTGGCAGCGCCCAATTAAGCCAATCCATGGCCATCATGGAGTATTTAGATGAATGCCACCCCACGCCCGCTTTATTACCCGCCGATGCACTAGGCCGCGCAAAGGTGCGGGCGCTGGCCCAGTCCATCGCCTGCGAAATCCACCCGCTCAACAACCTGCGCGTGCTCAAATATTTGGTGAAAGACCTTAAAGTGAGCGAAGAAGCCAAAAACACATGGTATGTGCACTGGTGCAGAGACGGCTTAGAGTCTTTTGAGCGCCAGCTGGCCCAGCAGCCTGCTGCCACCTATTGCTACGGCAACACCCCTATGCTGGCCGACTGCTGCCTTGTGCCGCAAATTTTCAACGCCCGCCGCTTTGACACCCCGCTGGACGGCCTGCCGCGCACCATGGCTGCCTTTGATGCCTGCATGGCGCACCCCGCCTTCCAAGCGGCGCAGCCCTCGGCCTGCCCGGATTTTGAATAGTGCTGACACCCGACTGGCCAGCCCCCCAGCATGTGCGGGCAGTGTTCACCACGCGTCATGCGTCGGTTGCGCAGTCTGCCCAGCCTTTTGACACGTTTAACCTAGGCAGCCATGTGGGCGACGCGCCCGCTGCGGTGGCGGCTAACCGCGCCCTGCTGGCGCAACGCATCGCTGCGCAGCCCGTGTTTTTGCAGCAAATTCACGGCACGGCGGTGGCAAGGCTTAAAGCGCTACCCCTTGAGGCGATGGCCTCAAACCCTACAGCCGCCAACCATGCTGTATCAGAAGCCATCACAGCGGATGCCAGCATCACCACCGCAGCAGGCGTGGCCTGCACCATCATGGTGGCAGATTGTTTGCCCGTACTGTTTACCGATACAAAAGGCAGTTTTGTAGCCGCCGCCCATGCTGGCTGGCGTGGATTACTAGGGGATGCCAGTGGCGGTGTACTAGAAGCAGTTTTTAAAGAAATATTGCACAATGTCACTGTCAAATGGTCATATAGTGCTAATAAAAGCATAGCAAATAGCGTGCAGCATTTGGCAGATGATGTGCTCGTTTGGCTCGGACCGTGCATCGGTCCGGCAACTTTTGAGGTGGGCCCAGAAGTCCGCCAAGCCTTCATGGTGCAAAACCCCCAATCAGCGCAGTGTTTCAAAGCCCAAACAGACGGCAAATACCTGTGCGATCTAGTGGCTCTAGCCCGTCAACGCCTCACCGCCATGGGCATCAGCAACATCTACGGCAACGATTCCAGCACTCCGTGGTGCACGGTAAGCAACCCCAGCCAATACTTCTCTCACAGGCGCGATGCCAAAGCGCTGGGCAGCACAGGGCGGATGGCGGGGTGTGTGTGGATGGTGTGAACCCCTCCGTTTGCGTCACAAAGCCAGAGCTGATCTAAAGCCAGCGTGCACTGGCCTGCATGATCGGAGATTGCGCACCAGATGTCTCCAGCGTGATACGGTTACCAATGGGTTCGTTGTGCGCAAGCTGGTCAGTACCATCCAAAACCTCCCGCAAACGCCGCGCCACCGCCTCCCCGGGCTCCAAAATCTGCACCTGCGCTCCCACACTTTGCGCAATCAGGTCGGCTACCAAGGGGTAATGGGTGCAGCCGAGTACTAATGTGTCGATTTCCCCAGTATGTAAGCTAAATTTGCCAAATGTCGCCGCCATATGGTCACATAGCGCTCTTATTTTTGTAGTATTGTCAAAACTGGCGTGCTGCTCTATGGCTTCGGCCAAACCGTCGCAGGGGTGGCATATGAATTCGGCTTGGGTGGCTACGCTGGCCAGCAGCGCCTGAAACTTGGCGCTGGTCAGTGTGCCGCGTGTGCCTATGACTGCTATGCGCTTGGTGCGCGATACCGCCAGCGCGGGCTTGAGGGCGGGCTCCACGCCGATGATGGGCAGAGCAGGGTGCTGGGAGCGCAAAATGGCAATCGCCGCCGCTGTGGCCGTGTTGCAGGCCACCACCAGCGCTTTGATGCTGTGCTCGGCCACCAAGCGGCTGGTAATCGCCAGCGAGCGCGCAATGACAAACGCGTCGCCCTTCTCGCCATAGGGTGCATGGGCACTGTCGGCAAAATACACGAACGACTCACTGCGGAGCTCTTTGCGCAGCGCCCGCAATATGCTCAGGCCGCCTATGCCGGAGTCGAATACGCCGATGGGGGCAGAAGTTGGGGTGGCAAACGTGCTCATGGCTCTGGCATAAATTGGCGCTCAGCACACCATTTGTCAAATGTGGGGCGCAAGTCTTCAGGCAAGTCCAACACAAAATCCACATTGATGGGGTGGCTAGCTTGCATGAAATGCCGCACCGCATCGAGCAGCACATCGCCTTGGCGGCGGTCTTTGTCGCGCTTATTGGGGTTGCGCTCTGGCTTGCCAGCTAGCCACAGCTTATGCAGCGCCATGAAGCGGGGGTCGGGCACAACCAGCGGGCAGGCACGTCCGCGCACGGTGGCCACCACGGCGCTGATTGGCCTACCCAGTAGCAACCACTCTTGTTCAAACAAGGTAGGCATCGGCGCAAAACCTTGGTTTGCGGGAAGCGGATGGCAGCTTGGCGCAGCCAACAACTCGACTTCGTAGCCTTCGGCGTTTAGCGCTTGGTAGGGTTTTTTCTTAGAAACAGAGTAGCTCGAATCAATACTTTTCAAAATTTGAATCAGCGTTTTACGCGGCTGCGCTTGATTTTGCGTTCCCGCAAAGACGAAAGCAGCACGCGTTCCCCTGCACCAAGTCAAATCAAAATCCTGAGTCTCTTCATTGCCGACCGGAAAAATTGCATTCGCTGCCCATTCGTAAGCCGAAAACGCATTCGTGCCCACCACCATCAGGTCTGAGCCCAGCAAGCCTTCAATATCGAGTTTGCGTAAAATTTCGGCCTGTTTGTCAGGCAGCGAAGGCAAGCGCATGCGGCGATACAGCGCCGCTCGCGTAGCAATCAATGCATCTGCATTGGCCACGCGCTCTTGCAATTGCTGTTTATCTTGCGTGTAAGCGGCCAGCTGCTGCTCAGTTTCTTGGCTGCGCACGCCAAGGCTAGAGCCACTGTCTTGCGTGGTTTGCTTGGCGTAGAGGTATTCGTTTCCAGAGCGCTCTGCCCAATACATGGATACAGGCAGGTTTTGCAATCCTTGCCGTGAGTCCAGCCAGAAGCTATACGATTGCTCCAAATTAGCCGCTATGCGCTGCGCATCAGCAGAAAAAGCAAGGTATTGGTTTTTTTCATAGATCATAAGTCTATGATTTTAATCAATTTGCACCATTCATGCGATATTTTTCGCGTGATTGGTGCAAATAAACAAAATGTGCAATGAATGTATCCGTTTAGGCAGCTTTCACGCCAATTCCTTTAAATTCTCCTGTAGCTATCCGCTGCTTCCACTCAGCCGGGCCCGTGTTGTGCACGCTCACGCCCTGCGAATCCACTGCCACAGTCACCGGCATGTCGACCACGTCAAACTCATAAATCGCCTCCATGCCTAAATCGGCAAAGCCCACCACTTTGGCCGATTTGATAGCTTTGCTCACCAAATAAGCCGCGCCGCCTACGGCCATGAGGTAGGCGCTTTGGTGCTTTTTAATGGCTTCGATGGCGGTGGGCCCGCGCTCGGCCTTGCCCACCATGCTGATCAGCCCGGTTTGCGCCAACATCATTTCGGTGAATTTGTCCATGCGGGTGGCGGTGGTCGGGCCTGCGGGGCCCACAGCCTCGCCCTTCACTGGGTCAACGGGGCCCACGTAGTAAATCACGCGGTTGGTAAAGTCCACAGGCAGTGGCTCGCCCTTGGCCAGCATGTCTTGAATGCGCTTGTGCGCTGCGTCGCGGCCGGTCAGCATTTTGCCGTTGAGCAAAATCGTCTCGCCCGGCTTCCAGCTGGCTACCTCGGCCTTGGTCAGGGTGTTTAGGTTCACGCGGCGGCTTAGTTTTTCGTCAGGCGCCCATTTCACGTTGGGCCACAGGTCTAGCGATGGCGGGTCTAGATACACCGGGCCGCTGCCGTCCAACACCAAATGCGCATGGCGGGTGGCCGCGCAGTTGGGAATCATGGCCACTGGCTTGCTCGCCGCGTGGGTGGGGTACATCTTAATTTTCACATCCAATACCGTGGTGAGGCCGCCCAAGCCTTGTGCGCCAATGCCTAGGGCATTGACTTTTTCGTGCAGCTCAAGGCGCAGCGCTTCGGTTTTGGTCAGCGCCGAGCCCGAGGCTGCTTTGGCTTGCAGCGCGTGCATGTCCAAGTCTTCCATGAGCGACTCTTTGGCCATGAGCATGGCTTTTTCGGCCGTGCCGCCAATGCCTATGCCCA
>JANOYR010000030.1:0-9920 GCA_031428975.1 Polaromonas sp.
GCCCGCTGTGCGCAGTGCGCTACACCATTTGCAGCTTACTTTAGCGCCGGGCCAGTTTGATCCCGCCACCTCAAGTGCCACCTTTGTATTGGCTATGGCCGATGCCACCGCAGCCGAGCTAGTGCCCACGCTGATTGAAAATATCGAGGCCCATGCGCCCAATGTGTCGGTGCAAATTCTGCCTTTGACCACGCGCGACCCTAGGCGCTGGCTCAATGAGGGCTCCATGGATTTGGCTGTGGGCCATTTTCCGGCGGTGCTGGCGGATTTAACCGCCAAGGCAGAACAATCGGAAGACGGCGCGTATGAGCACCAGCGCCTGTATGGCGGGGAATATGTGTGTGTGATGCGCAAAACGCACCCACTTGACCAAACGACTGCCAAAGCCAAGGCTAAAAAGCCGCTCACACTCGACCAATTTTGCGCGGCACACCATTTGTTGGTGAGCTTTAGTGGACGCTCTTTTGGCTATGTGGACGAGGCATTGGCTGGGCTGGGGCGCAAGCGCCGCATTGTGCTCACAGTGAACCAGTTTTTTACGGCCGGCCGCGTGGTGGCAAGGTCAGACTTGCTCACTGTGTTGCCACGCCATTTTGTGGGGGTTGCCGATGGTGCGCAGGAGCTGGTGGTGCGCGAGTTGCCCTTTGCGGTGCCGCCCGTGCATGTCGATGCCCTGTGGCACCGGCGGCGCAGCAACGACAGCGCCCACCAGTGGCTGCGCAAGGCATTGTCTGAGGCAGCAGAGGCGGTATTTGGCAAGGGTTAAATACCGTCCGGCAGTCCGCTTGCAGCATTCAGAGCGCCAAGCCCCTAGCCGATACACTACAAAACCATGCGCATCCAACTCTTGTCTGACCTGCACCTTGAATCGCACCCGCATTTTGTGGGGCAACCTGCCAGTGGAGCCGATGTATTGGTCTTGGCGGGTGATATTGGCTCGTACCAAGCGGGCAGTAGTTTGCAAACCGACGATTGGGGGTTGGCGCGTTTTTCGCCCACGCCTGCATTGGGCGGCGTGGGGTGTTGGCCAACGCCTGTACTGTTCATACCCGGTAACCACGAATATGACGCGCTGGATATAGACGAGGCGCAGGCCCAGCTGAAGGCGGTGTGCCAGCGGCTGGGCATCATCTGGCTAGACCGCCAAACGCTGTATGTGGGCCAAGTGCGCTTTATTGGCACGACCCTTTGGACAGACTTTGATGCGCTCACAGCGCCCAACGAGCTGATGACGGTTGCGATGAAAAAACGTACGAAAGCCCTTAGTGCGGCCAATTTCCACCTCAAAAAGGCGCAGATGCTGCGGTCAGGCATGCCTTTTTTGGCGGAAAACGTGCGCGAGGAAGGCTTGCAATGCCAAGCTTGGCTGCAAGCCGCCTTGGCTGTGCCGCATGCGGGTCAAACGGTGGTGGTCACGCATTTTGCGCCCAGCCTCAAAAGCCACGACCCGCACTATGGCTTGCAGCCGGGCACGGCAGGTTTTTGCAATGCGCTAGACCATTTGCTGCCCCAAGCCGATTTGTGGTTGCACGGCCACTTGCACTGCCAGCTGGACTACCGCGTGGGCCGCTGCCGTGTGGTGGCCAATCCGTTGGGGTATGCGCGTAAAAACGAGCAAGTGGGTTTTGCCCCACAACTACTTTTAAACGTGTGACAAGCTGTGGCGCAGTGTAAGAAGCTGCCACAAAGGGGTATTCTTGTTTTGCAAAGACCACCAGTTGCGGTATCCTAAGCGCTATGACCGAGCCTCCAAAGCATTCTCCCGAACAAGACAAACCCCATGCCAAAGAGCAGTCCCTGCTTGACAAAGACATGGCGGAAATGGCGCGGCGCAACCCGGGGCGTTTTTGGCTGCTATTGGCGGTGTTTGCGGGGCTGGGGTTGGTCGTGCTGTCGGCTTTTCGGCAGGGTTGGTTCACGCCCACTGAGTATTTGTATGTGCAGTTGCCCGGTGTGGGCGGGGTGAGCATTGGCACAGCGGTCAAGCTCAAGGGTTTTAAAATTGGCGAGGTCGACCAAATCAACCTAGAACCCAATTTGAATGTGAAAGTACGCCTGAAGGTGGTGCAAGAGCGCATGGCCATGCTCAGCGCCGATGCCAGCGCTAAGTTTGGCCGTGACGGCCCCATCAGCGGCAAGTTCATTGAAATTTTGCCCGGAACACGGCCTTTTGATGCCTCTGGCAAAGGCCCCGTGGCGGCAGAGCTTTTTAAGCCTTTAGCGCCCAATGCCGTGCTGTCGATGGACAGCGGCAGCGAGCTAGAAGACGTCATGGCCAATGTGAAAATCGCAGTAGAAAAACTGGCCAGCGCCATTGGCAAAGTAGAGCCTATTTTGGACGACACCAAAAAGCTCACGGGCGAGGCCGCAGCCATGCGCCAAGATATTCGTGGGGCTATTACCAAAATACTCGCTGATGCACAAGACATGAGCGCCCAGCTCAAGCGTGTGGGGGACAACGCGGTCGTAGTTGCCAGCAAGGTCGATGGCGACCGCGCTGCCTTGGTGGCCGATATACGGCGCATTTTGGCGCAATCAGAAGCGGCCAGCGTGAGCGCCAAACTCGCGCTTAAAGCGCTAGAAACTGATTTACCTGTGGTGTTGGACAAAACCAAAAACAGCTTAGACAATGTGCGCGATGTGACCTCTAAGGCGCAAGACATCAGTGCCAATATGCGCCAAACCACGGCCGATGTGAAAGCCATCAGCGGTGAGGCGCGGCAAGACATTCCGCCCATGTTGCGCGCTGCACGCGCAGCAACGCAAAATTCAGCCGAAATCACCCAAAGTGTGAAAGAGTCGTGGCCCATCAACGGGCTGATGAAGGAGCCTGCCGACCCTGCATTGCCGCTCGATGGCTTTGAGGGGCAGGCCAAATGATGCGGCTCGCAACACACGCACTCGTAGTCGCAATCGCCTTAGCGCTGGGCGCTTGCGCCAGCTCTAAGCCCGAAGCCCCCGCCGCCAATGCCGCCGTGCAAAGCGCCAAAGCACTCGAAATACGCGCGGCCAGAGCCTTTGTGCAAGGTGATTTGGAGCGTGCGCTCAAAGACTTTGATACTGCTGCGGCGGTCTATGCCTCGCTGGCACTCACCGACGCGCATGCGCAAGCGCAACTCAATAGTGCCCGCGTGCTGGCTGACTCTGGCCAAGCCGCCCAAGCGCAAGCGCGGGTACTGGCTGTGTTGGCTTGGCCAGAGCCGCTTAGCCCGTCAGTGCGCACCACGGCGCATGGCCGCGCGGCTGCGCTGGCTTTGCAGGCGGGCGATTTTCCGCAAACGGCCCGTCAGCTCGCGTCTGCACAAGCGGTATGTGGCAAAGCGTGCGAACAAAGTGGGGCGCTGGCTGTGCTGGCTGCGCGTTTGCATTTGGCCCAAGGCAATGCCGCGCTGGCTTTGGCGGCGGCTCAGCAGGCGCTGGCATGGTCGCCAAAAGCGGAGTCCACTGGGGCAAAAGAAAACGCTGCGCAATTCCAAGCCCAAGCAGGCCATGCCAATGCACTGCGTGTGCGGGCGCAAGCCTATGCGGGGCTGCAAAACCACCCTGCGGCATTGGCCGATGCGCAAGCGGCATTGGTGCTAGACCAAGCGTTGGGCTTTGCAGCCCGGGTGGCGCTGGATTTGCAGCTCATGGCGGCCGCGCAACAGGCGCTGGGCTTGGCCGATGCCGCTAAGCGCAGCGCAACGCTGGCCGAGCAGTCGCTGGCCGCAGGACGAAGCCTCAAGGGTAAAGAGTAAAAACATGGCGACACCGCTGAGCTTTAACGCCGCTTTGCTCGCGCCCGTCAAGGCGCGGTGGGCGGGGCTGTGCGAGCTTTGGCTATTTCGCAGTTATTGGCGCATTCCCAAAGGCCGCGAGGCCATGCTGCGCGAGCGCGACAAAGAAATGGCCGAGGTGATGCCGGTGTTGCTGGTCATTGCCTTGGTGGCAGGGGTGCTGATATTTGAAATCATGCCTGCATCTTTGGTCGAGCAAAATGCCACGGTTTTGGCCAACTTGTGGCCTGTGTGGGTGGTGCAAATCGCCCCTATGATTTGCGCCCAAGCGCTGGCCATGCAAAACGCCCCCGACATCGCCTTGGCCATGACCGAGCGCGTCAGCCGGGGTGGTTACTCTACCAGCCCCAAAGTGCGTGCCGCACAGGCTGCCCATGCCGCTGTGCCCACCATCATGGCGCATGCCACCGTGTGTGCGGCTGCGGCTTGTTTGCTGGTGCTGTTTACCTTGTTGTTTGGTTTGCTTGCTGGTTTTGTGATGGACGAAGGCGATCTGGGCGAAACCATTGGCATTGTTTTTAACCGTGTTTCACCGCTGATGTGGTTGCGTGCTTGTTTTCAGGCGTGGGTGTTGGGCGGTGTTTGCGTCACCGCCGCTGTGCTTTTTGCTTGGCCTGGCACGCAAGTGAGCGGCAAAGGGCTCGACGCCCACAGGCTTGGTTTGCGTGCCATGCTGGCAAGTTCTGCTGCATGCGCGGTGGCAGGCCTGTCCATGAATTGGGTGGCGAACTTGCTGGGCTGGAGTGCGGGGTAAAACTGTTGCGCCATCCCATAAATTAGGGATTGAGCCCAGTGCCTAAGTGGGTAACAATTGGTTAAAGTGTGGTGTGCTGCACAATGCGCGGTAATCCACCACTTTTATTGCATGAAAACCTGCGCCATGAACTCTAGTATTGAACGTTTTTCTCCCCCACTGGGGCTGCGCCTTCCTGTTTTGGTATCGGCGGCTGCGGCTGCGGCCTTGCTGGCTACCAGTCTGTTGCCAGTTCTGCCTGCGATGACTGCAAGGGCCCAAGCGCCCAGCGCGGCACAGATGATTGAGCAGCTCAAAACCCAGCCTACGCTGCCAGCGGCCAATGCGCCAGCCAATGCGCCCCGAACGCGCAGTTTGCGCAACCTCACTGTAGAAGCGGTGAATCCTGCTGCTAGCACGGCCACAACCGCTGGCGCAGCGACTGCCGCGAGTGCTGGCGTGGCAGCTGCCACAGCATCGCCCGTGCAGGCGGCGGCTTCTGTGCCAGCACCTGCCGAGCCTGCACGTCCTTCGCTGTCGCTCTTGATCCAATTTGACTTCAATTCCGCCCGCGTCAAGCCCGAGAGCCAGCAGGCACTGGCTAATTTAGCCGCAGCGCTTAAGTCTGAAGAGCTCAAAACCTTTCGTTTTGCCGTAGAAGGCCACACCGACGCCCAAGGCCGCGCCGACTACAACCAAAAGCTCTCGCAGCAGCGAGCCGATGCGGTGCGTGACCAGCTTAGCAGCCAAGGGGTGGCATCGGCACGCCTCTCGCCGGTGGGCAAGGGCTCTAGCGAGCTCGCTAAGCCCGACGAGCCTTATTCAGCGGAAAACCGCCGAGTGCGTATCGTCAACATGGATTAAACGCGCGACTCTTTTAAAGCCCATGCAATCGCTTTCACCCGTTAAAACTACTGCGTTTATGAAATTTAAGCACAATGTCAACGTCATGTGGTCATATATAGCTATTAAAAATATAGCAATAAAAACCACCATAGCCAGTGCCATAGCCTGCGGTGCGGGCAGTCTTGGTCTGCTACCCGCAGCCATGGCACAAGCTGCTAAGCCTGCCATGGGCAAAGAGGCAGACCGCAATTTACAAGTGACCGCTGCTCCGGCGGCCGCCTTTCCCGGCCAGTCAGCTGGTAAGCGCGTGGCCTTGGTGATTGGCAACAGCAGTTACAAAGACTCGCCCTTGCTCAACCCCGTCAACGACGCACGCGCCATCAGCGCTGCCCTCAAGGAATCAGGCTTTACCGTCATTGCCAAAGAAAACATTGACCAACGCGGCATGCTGTCAGCCCTGCGCGAGTTTGGCGACCAGCTGCGTGACGGCGGCGTGGGCATTTTTTATTACGCAGGCCACGGCATGCAAATCAAGGGGCGCAATTATTTAATACCCGTTGGCGCAAGCATCGAGCGTGAAGACGAGGTAGCCTACAGCGCCGTTGACGCGCAGGCCGTGCTGGACAAAATGGAAGCCGCTGGCAATGGCACCAACATCATGATTTTGGATGCCTGCCGCAACAACCCCTTTACCCGCAGCACCCGCAGTGGCCAAGCCGGTTTGGCACAAATGGACGCACCCGTGGGCACTTTGGTGGCCTTTGCCACCAGCCCGGGCGCAGTGGCCAGTGACGGTGGCGGACAAAACGGCCTGTACACCCAGCACCTGCTCACCGCCATGCGCCAGCAGGGCGCAAAAGTAGAAGACGTGTTCAAACAAGTGCGCGCCAATGTGCGCCGCGACTCCCAAGGCAAGCAGGTGCCATGGGAGAGCACCTCGCTGGAGGGGGATTTTTACTTCAAAGTGCCCAGTGCTTTGACCGCTGGCGCACCCAGCGCGGGATTCAATGCAAATGCCGCAGTAGAAGCCGCCCTGTGGGATGCCGTGAAAAATAGCTCCACACCCATCGAGATGCGTGCCTATCTCAACCGCTACCCGCAAGGACAGTTTGCAGCCGCTGCACGCGCGCGTTTAGAGCAATTGCAGCCTGCCGCGACCCAAACGGCTGCTTTGGCAACGCCAGCAGCCCAAAGTGCCCGCGTCGAATACCGTATCGGCGATAGCTGGACATTTGTCAGCGAAAACTTGCTCACCAACAAGCAAAGCAGCTACACCCATCGCGTCACATCGATGGCGGCTAACGGAGACGGGGTGATGAATGACGGCGCGGCAGTTTACAGCGCCACTGCACAAGCCAAATACATACGCAGCGAAGATCGGGAGCGTTTTTATAGCGAGGGCTTTCGCAGCCAACCCAGTGAATTGCGAATCGGCTTCAAAGAGCCTGTGAGCTATGAAATCACCACTAAAAATAAAGACGGCAGAGTTGACAAGTTCATAGCCTCTGGCACGATTGAAGTAACCGCCCAAGAAAAAGTCAGCACACCCGCTGGCGAATTCATGGCTTGGCGCATCAAGCGCACCACACGCGGCACATTGGCCAACGGCGATGTGCATTTGCTAGACCACACCTACTGGTATGCGCCAGAAATTAAGCGCTTGGTGGCCCAAGACACCACCGACTCCAACGTCACCACAGGCAAGATCGCATCCCGCACCAAGGTTAGCTTACAAAAATACTACTTGGCAGATGCCACGCTCAGCACCAGCGCTGATGGCATCGCAGCAGTAGACAAACGTACCGATGAATTGCTGGCGCAGCTTGCACTGGCTAAACCCGCAAGCAGCAGCGGCCCTAGGCCACGCCTTGCCGTTAACAGCTTTGGCTACACCGTGGGTGACCGCTGGCGCTACCAAACGGTAGACCGCTACAAATCAGAAGTTACGGGCAATTGGTCGCGCCAAGTCGACAAATTCGATGCCCAAGGCGGCATCACGATGCGTGGGGGCAATGTGCGCTGGGCGGCAGACGGCTCGTGGCGTTACCAGCGCGATGCAGATGGGGGCACGCTAGAGTATTCTGACAACTTTAAAATGGTGCCCGCCACCCTCAAAGCAGGCCATTCCGAGAAAGAAAAGTTCACCCTAACATGGAACAACAACGGTGGCAATGGCCAAGAAGAACGCGCTGGCGAGGTAAAAGTAGTGGGGCTTGAAAAAATTAAAGTCCCCGCTGGTGAATTTGAAGCATGGAAAATCGAGCGCAAAGGTTTTGTGACTGGCAAAAACCTCAGTGCCTCAACGGTTTACAACCAAAGCTACACCATGGTGCAATGGTATGTGCCTGCGTTGCGCGCCTATGCGGCGGAAGACTACGAACGGCGCGACAGCCGTGGCAATATAGACCGCTACACACGCCAAGAGCTGACGAGTTTTGAGGTGGTGGGTGCACAAAGCCTCGCCCAGCGTTGAGTGAACCCAAACCCATGAACCTCTGGCACCGCAGCACCCAAGCCTTTGGCGCATTGCCCGCGCGGCGCGTCACGTGGGTGTTGGCCATCGTTTTTAGCCTGTGGGCAGTGGCGGATATGGCGTATTTCAAAGTGTCCAGCGGTTTGGCGCAAAACAGTTACGACGCGATGGTGCGCGCTCGCCTGTATGCGCCACCAGCTGACCCGCGTGTGTTGATCGTTGACATTGACGAAGCATCGCTCTCCCGCATGGCGGGTGAGTTTGGCCGCTGGCCCTGGCCGCGCGACACACTGGCCACCGTGCTGGACTATGTGGAAAAGCAAGCGCCAGCCGCCGTGGTCTGGGATGTGTTGTTTGCCGACCCCGACCGCCTATCGCCCGGTGGTGACAAAGCCTTTGACGAAGCAGCCAAGCGCAGCAGCCACAGCCATTTTCCGGTGGTGCGCTTGCCGCCCGAAAACGATGGCAAAAGCCGCCTGACCCGCCAAACCATGCCCAACCTGTGGCTGCCCAGCCTAGATGCGGCAATTGTGCAAAGCAGCCAAACATTGGCCGTGATACCGCCATTTTTATTGTCGGTAGCCAATAGCCGCCTTGGCTACAACAACGGCTACCCTGACAACGACGGCGTGTTGCGCCGCTACCGCTACGTAGAGCGGCTGCCAGGGGGCGGGGTAATCCAGTCGATACCCGTCAGCGTGGCGCGTAGCCTGAACGCTGCACAAATGCAAAACACCTCAAATTTAATAGCAGAAGATGACGCATTCACGCCGACAGCAGGCAAAAAAATCATCAAAGACAAGCTCATGGTGTGGCGCAAAGAGGCCAACGCTTACCCGCGCGTGGCTTTTGCCGATGTGTTTGTCGCAGCCGAGGGCGGCAAACCGCTTAAAGCACTGCCCAGTTTCAAAGACAAAATCATCGTGATTGGCTCAACCGCGCCTAGCCTTCATGATATTCACCCCACACCGCTTGCGCCCGCGCAGGCGGGGGTGGACAGCTTGGCCACGGCCATTGACAACGCCGTCAACGGGCATTTTGTGGCCGAACTGCCGCGCTGGATGCAAGCGGGCTTGGCCGTGCTCATGTGTGTGCTGCTGGCGTATTGGGTGAGCGGTTTTCAGGGGGGCAAGGGGCTGGCCTCGCTCGACCCCGCCTTGTTGATCTTGCCCGGCACCCTGCTGGCCATCAGCTATGCCAGCTTGAATGGCGCCCCTGTTTTTGTTGACTTGCAGCTGGCCGCTGGCACTGCGCTGCTGTTTTTGGCGGCGTTGCGCACTTGGAACGGCTGGCGGCGAGACCACTGGTGCAGCGCCAGCCCAGACGCGCAGGCGCTGCTTGGCCTGCGCCTGCTGCAGCCCGCCAGTGGTGTGGGCTTAGACCGCTTGATTGGCATGTTAGCCAAATACGCCCCTGCTTGCCGAGTGGTAGCAGGCGATGCCAGCGCCACCTGGCCTGCCAGCCTGCGCTGGAGCGAGCTGGCGCGGTATTGCGCTGTATGCGGGCCGCTAGACCAGCTGGCCGCTTTGGCGCAAGCGCCATGGCCCCAAGGCACGCAATTTGGCCCAGCTTTACCGCTTGCCGATCTGCCTGCTGCTGCGCCAGAGCGCAGCGCCCAGATTGCCCAAGCGGCGGTGCGCGCCTGCGCCGCGCTTTAGTTCGGCACCTGTTTTTCACCATTTCGCCACTTAATGTATTATTTTCCCAAGGAGCACACCATGAGCTACAACCGAATTTTTCGACTAACCCAAGTTCTAGGCGCAGTCGCTTTGTGCGCTGCGGCTGCTGGTTTGGGGGCGCAAAGCGTTGCCCCTGTGCAGGTGCTGCGCAGCACCGAGCTGCGCAACGACAAAATTCCCAGCGCTGAAGCACTGGCTGCAGTGGCCTCGGGTAGCAGTGTGCAGCTGCTCAGCTTAGAGGGCGGCTGGGCCTATGTGGATGCGGCAGGCAAGCGCGGTTGGGTGCGGGCATCGGCGCTCAATTTGTCGGCCACCACCAGCGCTGCCTCGGCGCAAGACTCGGCCCGTGGCGCGTCAGGCAATACTGCGCTCACTCTGGGCGTGCGCAGCCTCACGCCGCGTGTAGACCGCCA
>JANOYR010000031.1:0-23440 GCA_031428975.1 Polaromonas sp.
CCTCTCTAGCGCACAGCATGCCAAAGTCCGCCGTGCCTTGCGCATGGTGCAGGCCAAAGCGGGAGACCGCATATTAGAAATCGGTTGTGGTTGGGGTGCGCTGGCAGAGAAGGCGACGCTAGAGTTTGGTGCCCATGTGACAGGGGTGACGCTGTCTACCGAGCAACTGGCTTATGCGCAAGCGCGGGTTAAAGCGTTGGGAGCCCCCAAAGAGGCCGACTTACGCCTACAAGACTACCGTGACATCAGCGACGGGCCTTTTGATGCGGTGTGCTCTATTGAAATGGTCGAAGCGGTGGGGCAAGCGTATTGGCCCACCTATTTCCAAAGTGTGGCCAAGCATCTCAAGGTGGGCGGTAGAGCCTGCATACAAAGCATTGTGATTGACGACAGTTTGTTTGCCCGTTACGTTAATTCCACCGACTTTATACAACAATATATATTCCCTGGTGGATGCCTGCCCAGCCCTACGGAGTTTCGCGCCCAAGCCGCCCAAGCGGGGCTCGAAGTGGTGGACGAATTGGCTTTTGGGCAGGATTACGCTGAAACCTGTAAGCGCTGGCGTGAGAAGTTTTTGATCGAGCGCAGTGCTGTCATGGCGCTGGGCTTTGACGAACGGTTCATGCGTATTTGGGAGTTTTATTTATGCTATTGCGAAGCCGCATTCTTGCAAAAAAACATCGATCTCGTGCAATTCACGCTCCGAAAAACACAGTGAAATATCTTGTTTTTATGCTGACATCCGCTGTGTTGTCTATCAATATGGCATTTGCGGCCTTGCCGGAATTGCTGCCACAGGCGCAGGCTTCTGCCGCTGTGCGGCTGCGTGTTTGGGGGTTTTCAATTTACGATGCCAAGCTGTGGGTGCAGCGTGGTTTCAAAGTGGAAAATTTTGAACAACAGCGCTTCGGTCTCGAGCTTAAATACTTGCGGAATTTAAAAAAAGACGATATTGCACAACGCTCCATCACAGAAATGCGCCGATTCACGGCCATTTCAGACACTAAGGCCGCCAATTGGTTGGCCCGCATGACCGCCAGCTTTCCTGATGTGCAAGATGGCGATACCTTGGTGGGTATTAACCAACCGGGCGTGGGGGCCAGCTTCTACATGAACGGCAAGCTGCTGGGCGAAGTCAACGATCCAGAGTTTGCCAAGCTGTTTTTCTCGATTTGGCTGCATCCAAACTCATCGCAACCCGCCATGCGCAATGCCATGCTGGCCAGTTTGCCCCAATAAACCCATGGCCAACGCCTTTGCCCATACCAACACTTGCCGCTATGGGCTGCTGGGCATGGCATTGGCTTTTGTGGCATTGCCTTTGTATGTAGTGCTGCCCAATTACTATGCCCGTGAGTTTGGTGTGCCGCTGGCATCGCTGGGGGCGGTGTTGTTGGCTGCGCGTTTGTTGGATGCCTTCATTGATCCTGCGCTGGGGCGTTGGAGCGACCGCATGTTTGCGCGCTCTCCTGCACTGGTGCTGCGCTGGGGGGTGCTTGCAGCCGCATTTTTGGCACTGGGTTTTGCGGGTTTGTTTTTTCCACAGGTTGCGCGCGGAGCTGGGCAAAACCCGAATACGCTACTGCTTTGGGCGTTTGCCCTGCTGCTGATTACCTACACCGCGTACAGCGCACTTAGCGTGGCCCACCAGTCTTGGGGCGCACGCTATGGCGGCAATGAAGCGCAGCGCAGCCGCGTGGTGGCGTGGCGCGAAGGCTTTGGCCTAGTGGGCGTGCTGATGGCATCAATATTGCCCATTGTCAGCGGTGTGGGGTCATCTGTAGCTATGTTTTGTGTAGTATTGATCTGCGGTGTATGGGCTTGGTGCGTGGCCGCATATCCGCCCTCTAGCCCCGCAGGCGCCGCTGAGACATCGGTATGGCAGCCGCTCAAACAGCCTGCATTTCGTAAATTGTTGGCTATTTTTATGGTGAACGGAATAGCCAGTGCCATTCCAGCCACCTTGGTTTTGTTTTTTATTCAAGACAAATTGCAAGCCCCCAAAGCGTTTGAAGGTGCGTTTTTAGGGGTGTACTTTTTGGCTGCTGCATTGTGTATTCCGCTATGGCTTCGTGTGATCGCGCGCTTTGGTCTGGCACGCAGTTGGCTCGCTGGCATGGTGTTGGCTGTGTTGGTATTTATGGGTGCGGCCGGCTTGGGTGCGGGCGATGTGGCTTGGTTCATGCTGGTCTGTGCGCTTTCGGGAGTGGCGCTGGGCGCAGATCTGACGGTGCCCAGTGCCATGCTGGCCGGCTTGATAGCCGATGCGGGCGACAGCGGCAGTGCCGAGGGTGCGTATTTTGGTTGGTGGAACTTTGCCACCAAACTGAATTTGGCGCTTGCCGCTGGCCTTGCTCTGCCAGTGCTCCAAGCATTTGGCTATGCACCAGGGGCGCGCTCACCTGAGGCACTAAGCGCTTTGGTTCTGGCTTATTGTATTTTGCCATGCGCTCTTAAATGCATAGCGGGATACGTCCTTTTTACTGTGACATTTAGGAAAAAATCATGAAAAATCGCCGTTATTGGCTCGCTGGTACTGTGTTAGCTGCCGCTGGCTTGGGGGGGTGTTCTACAGCCCCCCAAGTCACCGACTACGCAGGTCAAAAGCCCGAGTTTGATCTTAAAAACTACTTCTCAGGCACGGTGGATGGCTGGGGCATTTTTACAGACCGCTCTGGCCGTGTGGTCAAACGCTTTGTGGTGTTGATGACCTGCACATGGAATGGCAACGACGGCGTATTGGATGAAGACTTCACCTACTCGGATGGCACTAAGCAAAAACGCATTTGGCGTATGACAAAGCTCGCAGATGGCCGCTATGAAGGCCGCGCTGACGATGTGTTGGGTATTGGCGCTGGGCAGCAAAGCGGCAATGCGTTTCGCTGGGGCTATACGCTCAATTTGCCAGTAGACGACAAGGTCTATGAGGTGCAGTTTGACGACTGGATGTACCAAATGGATGACAAAGTGGTGATCAACAAAGCGGTGATGCGCAAGTTTGGCATCACGCTGGGCGAATTGGTGGTTAACTTTAAAAAACGTGGATAAGCGCCCATGAGCCTGAACCCCAAAATAGACCATTGGCGCGGCAAGCGTGTCTGGCTGGTAGGTGCTTCCACTGGTATTGGCCGCGCAGTGGCACTGGCGCTGCATGCGCGTGGCGCACAGGTGATTGTGTCTGCACGTAACTCTGTTGTATTGCAAGACTTGGCTCGGCAGTGTGCAGGAATTAGCACGGTAGCGCTTGATGCAGTTGACGCAGCTGCTATCAAAAATGTTTGTGATCAGCTGCTCCAGCACGGTAGCTTAGACTTGGTGATGTACTGCGCCGGTTACTACAGCGCCCAGCGCGCCACCGATTTTCAGTTGGACGAGATGAACAAACACTGGCAGGTGAACTATGTCGGCGCACTTCATTTGCTGGATGCCGTGTTGCCTGCCATGCGCGCGGCGGGGCGTGGCCATATCAGCTTGGTCAGCAGTGTGGCGGGTTTTCGTGGTTTGCCCAAATCGTTGGGCTATGGGCCGACCAAGGCCGCCTTGATTAATCTGGCTGAAGGCCTTTATATTGATTTGAATGCACTGGGTTTGGGCGTAAGTGTGGTCAATCCCGGCTTTGTGGAGACCCCGCTTACGGCGCAAAACGGCTTCAAAATGCCTGCGCTCATTTCCCCAGAAACAGCGGCACAGGAGATTATTGCAGGCTGGGAGAGAGGTGAATTTGACATCCATTTTCCTAAGCGGTTCACGCGTTGGATGAAAATATTGCGGGTGCTGCCCTACACTGCCTACTTTAAAGTCACCAAACAATTCACGGGATTATGAACCCATTGGAACAAGCCTCTTCTCTTCTCGCCTCGCCATTAGTAGCGTTGCGTGTGGATGCGGTCGTGCAGTTTTTTGAAACACTCTGCCCCGAGGCATTGGCGCAGATTCCACGCTTTTACGCGCCAGACGCGGTATTTAAAGACCCGTTCAATGAAGTGCGGGGTTTACAGGCCATTGATAAAATTTTTGCCCACATGTATGTAGCGCTGGACAAGCCGCATTTCGTTGTGCAAGAGCGCATTGTGCAGGGCAGCCAATGCTTTTTGGTGTGGGATTTTAAATTTCACTTTAAACGTTTTGACACAGTGACCGAACAAACCGTGCGCGGGGCTTCACACCTGCAATTTAATACCGAAGGCCAGATCAGTCTACACCGCGATTACTGGGACGCTGCCGAAGAGCTGTATGAAAAATTGCCTGTGGTGGGCGGCCTAATGCGTTGGTTGAAAAAGCGCGCCAATACCTAATTGGCGCTTAGATTGCTACCGTTGGCAGCGCTCAACGGTGGTTTCAAGCCGCGCGCTTGGCCAAAATTTCAAATGCGGGCAGTGTTTTGCCTTCTAATACTTCTAAAAAAGCGCCTCCCCCGGTTGAGATGTAACCGATGTCATTTTCGATACCGTATTTGGCAATGGCAGCCAAAGTATCGCCTCCTCCTGCGATAGAAAAAGCAGCAGAACTGGCAATTGCACGGGCAATCACTTCGGTGCCGTTGGCAAAAGCGTCAAACTCAAACACCCCCACCGGACCATTCCACACAATGGTGCCCGCCGCTTTGAGCTGTTGGGCCAAGTGGGCAGCGGTTTGCGGACCAATGTCTAAAATCAGATCATCGTCGGCCACATCGGTAGCCGCCTTCACAGTGGCTACCGCATCGGCCGCAAATGCCTTGGCGGTCACAACATCCACCGGGATTGGCACGGCCGCACCACGTCCTTGCATGGCTTCAATCACCGCTTTGGCTTGGTCGACCAAATCGGGTTCGGCCAACGATTTGCCTATTTTTAGTCCAGCAGCCAACATAAAGGTATTGGCAATGCCGCCACCCACAATCAAGCCATCCACTTTACTGGACAGGGCTTTCAAAATAGTGAGCTTGCTGCTGACTTTACTTCCCGCCACAATAGCAATCAGCGGACGGGTCGGTGCTGCGAGTGCTTTGCCGATTGCATCCATCTCAGCGGCCAAGAGTGGGCCTGCACAGGCAATAGGCGCGTATTGGGCAATCCCATAGGTTGTGCCCTCAGCGCGGTGGGCTGTGCCAAAAGCATCGTGTACAAAAATATCGCAGAGCTTGGCTAGCTTTTGTGCCAATTGGGGCGTGTTTTTCTTCTCGCCCACATTCACACGGCAATTTTCTAGCAATACCAATTGGCCGGGTGCAACCTCCACGCCATCGACCCAGTCGGCCACCAGCGGCACAGGTCGCGCCATCAGCGCCGAAAGGCGAGCAGCCACAGGGGCAAGCGAATCCTCCGCTTTGAATGCCCCTTCGGTGGGTCTGCCCAAATGCGAGGTCACCAAAACGGCAGCGCCCGCATCCAGTGCCATTTGAATACACGGGATACTTGCTTTAATCCGTGTGTCCTCCGTAATAGCGCCCTGCGCATCTTGCGGCACGTTCAGATCGGCGCGGATAAACACACGTTTGTTTTTTACTTGGCCAGAGGCGCAAAGATCGGAAAAACGGATAAATTGCATGGACTCTTTCAGGGGATACAGAAGTTAGTAACTGTGGTTAGATTGTAGTTTCCTAACCTCTGCCATACGCTGCGCCACCCGCTTTACATCCTGTGCTTGGCTTTTAGAGGCGACCAACAATGCCAGTGGGGTATCAATAATAAGCAAATCGTGAACACCCAAAGTAGCCACAGTTTTGCCAGCTACTCCTTCGCATTGGACATGTGTTCCCGTGGTGTCGAGGGAAAACACATCCCCCAGCGATGTGTTGCCATTTGAGTCAGCGCTGTAGGCTTTAGCGATTGAATCCCAAGTGCCCACATCACTCCAGGCGAAACGTGCTGGCACCACGCTGACATTGGGCGCATTTTCCATCACGGCGTAATCAATGCTCACATCAGGTAAGCTGGCAAATTGTTCCGAGCCAAAATACACAGTATCGGCTTGACTATCGCGTGTTTGCCAAACTGACTGTGCTGCGGAAAGGACTAATGGCGCACATTTGGCTAATGCCTCTAAGATGGTGTGCGCTGTAAAACAAAACATGCCACTGTTCCATAAAAACCTTCCTGAACTGAGGTATTGAACCGCAGTTGCAGCATCTGGCTTTTCAACAAAACGCAATACCTTTTGACTTTCACGCGACGTAGATGCAACCTCTATGTAGCCATAGCCTGTTTCAGGAGCAGTAGGCGATACACCAAACGCGACAATTTGGCCTTTTAGCGCTAGTTCTGTGGCTTGCATGGTGCAGGCCACAAAGGCGCTGATGTCGGGCACTAAGTGATCTGCTGGTAATACCAGCATGACAGCGTCGCTGCCATGCGACTCTTGTACTGCCAAAGCTGCTAGTGCAATGGCGGGAGCCGTGTTACGTCCTTTGGGTTCAAGTAAATACCGTAGGCTTTGCTGGGCGGGGGCATCGCCCAAGGTGGCGCGGTGGAGTGCCAAATGGTCACTATTGGCGACGACGAGCGTATCTTTGCAGCCGCAGGCACGGCCGCGCTCCACTGCGTACTCGAGCAGGGTTGACTTGCCAATGCTGATGAAGGGTTTTAGCCGGTCATGGCGTGAAGCTGGCCATAGTCGTGAGCCTGCTCCCCCGGAGAGAATGACTGCTATTGTGCTTGGCATATGGGTTGAGCTGCGCAGATTATTTGACGCGGGGTGTAAAAATGACTTTGTCCACAATGCTTTCACCTTCGCCGTCAGCTTTGAGAACGATTTCGGCGTCGAAAGATTTTGCGGGTTTGAATTGGCTGTATTCGGCCTCCATTTTGGCTGCTTTTGACAAGTTAAAAGCAAAATTGACCACGCCAATGATCATGAAGGGGTTTTTCGCAGTGACGGATGATTTTGGAGGTGTTACTTTGATTTTTCCACCCCCAGACTCCACTGCAGCCATCCATTTTTGCAAACGTTCCGGCATGGCGCTGGGGCTGACACGGCTGTAAAACGCTACATCTACCGCAGGTAAAGTGGCAGAAAGTGCGCTGTGCAGGTTGCGGTCGAAACTTTGCAGGTCAATAAACTCTAGGCTGGACTTGGCAGGACTTGCAGCCGCTGCGACGGCTGTTTCTGCTGCGTTTGAGGGCGCAGCGGTTGGCGGCAATACCGTGGCAGAAGACACCGTTGGATTCGTTTCGCAACCAGCGAGCAGAGGCAAAAAGACGGCGAGAGTGACAAAGTGACGGGTGAGGGGTGTGTGAAAGATCGAAAACAGCATGGAATCCTCCGAAGCATGGGCGCAACATGCGCATAAATGCTCAGTGTGCCACAGCTTGCACTTTGTGGGCGTTTTCTCTGGCGCGTTCTGCATATTTGTTAAAGCGCCAAGCGGTACCTTCCGTGCTGATGCGATGCCAAGTGTGGCGTTTTTGCACAGCCGAATATTCGGGCCAGTGTTGCACTTCAGAAAACGTGCGGCCACAGCCTTTGCACAAAGCATCTCCCTGCGAGGTGGAGCAAATTGCAATACAGGGCGTATCGGGCGTGCTGTCGTACCAAACAATCCACGCAGCATAAGCCTTGGTTGGCATAGACCTAGCGTCCGCTTGGTTTTCACGGTAATACACCATCAAAGCGTAAACCTCAGCCAAAGCACGCAACGCACTGCATAGCGTCACACCATCAGGCGAAGGTGAACGCACCCGCCAGAAATTAATGGCCGATTCAATGTCGTTGATGTGGATACCGCAAGGCGCTGTCATGGGGAAGGCATGATACCGCGTTTGCGGTGGTATGCTCTGCGAATGAAATTAATACTGAAATGGATGTTGAGTGCCATGGCACTTTTGGCCGTAGCGCATTTTTATTCTGGCGTGGTGGTGCAAAGCTTCACGGCGGCCATGGTGGCTGCTTTTGTAATTGGCTTGCTCAATACCATTTTGCGGCCAATTTTGGTGGTTTTGACCTTGCCGGTGACGATCGTCTCCCTAGGGTTGTTTTTGTTTGTCATCAATGCATTGATGTTTTGGGCGGCCTCTTCGTTGCTCGATGGTTTTGAAGTCAAAGGTTTTGGCGCTGCATTACTTGGCTCGCTCTTTTATTCGTTGGCAGGCATGGTGATTGAATCAGCGCTCGAGCGCTTGCTCGCGAAGCGCTAGCTCCACCGCACGTGTGCGGGTGTCGATGACTGAGGACTCAATGTGATCGACCACCTGACCATTTTTAACCATCGCTTGACCTGCTTTAAGACGATCCAATGCGCCTGTAAGGTCTTCACGGGCAATGCTTGCTTGGGCTTGTGCCGTGACAGCTCGCAGCGGCTGGCCAAGTGTTAAGTAAACTTCGGCCAAGCTGTCCCATGCGGGGCCATCGTTTGGGTATTGGGTGACCCAAGTTTGCAATGCATCTAGTATGCGTTGCGGCTGGCCAATTGCACGCTGCGCTGCACTGGCTAAAAGCAATTCTGGTCGCTTGCTAGGGCTGGCGCCGATGGTGTTGGCAACTCTGGCCACATTTGCACTGTCCGCTTTGCGTGCGTGCTCGGTCAAGCTAAGCTCATAGTCTAGTAATTGCACAGTGCGTTTAGCCAAAGGCGCATGAATAAAAGACGCATTGAGTTTGACTACAAGCAGTCGTGCGCTAGCAAATTCATGCAATTTAAGTGCGGCTAACGCACCGCCATATATTCCAGACAATGATTTGGCCGACAGGCTAATACCCTCTGGAATAGCCAGCGCCTCTTGCAATGCAGCACGCAGAGTGTCCACTGCTGGATCGGCCAATATCCGTGCCCGCGTGGCCATGAGCGCATGCTCCATTGGGTTGGGTGCTAATGCGTTGGCCGCGAGTGTCGCTCCAGAGCCCAGCTGCATGCGCGATTGCATATCGCCGATGCGCTCCGAGGTGAGTGGATGCGAACGCAGATACGGGAAACTGCCGTTGTCGTTGATGCGGTTGGCCTGCTGGAGCTTATCAAACATCGCCACAAAGCCTTGGGGTGCAAAGCCTGCATTGCTGAGCAGGTTAAAACCGATGCGGTCAGCCTCGCGCTCCATATCGCGCGAAAAATTGAGCTGGTTTTGCGCCGACACGGCTTGCCCTCCGGCAATCACCGCATTGGCCGCTTCAGGGTTTTTACTGGCTGCGAGCGCACCTAAAATCATAGCTCCCAACATCCACGGAGCTTGCGCAGCTTGCTTGGCATTCAAACGTGCAATATGCCTTTGGGTGATGTGCGAGAGTTCATGGGCCAGTACCGAGGCCAGCTCGTCGCGCGTAGCCACCAGCCCAATCAGCCCTAAGTGAACCCCCATATAACCTCCGGGCAGGGCAAAAGCATTCACCGTGCGGTCACGTGCAAGCACCACTGCCCAGACAAAACGCGCATCAAGTTCGGGCGTAATGTCGCCGCGCGCACGGCCAGATGTAAGCAGCGGTTGCCAGATACTTTGCACGTATTCAAGCAGCAAAGGGTCGTCGATATAGTCGGGATCGCGGTAGATTTCACGTGCGATACGCTGGCCAATTTTGCGTTCAGCCGACAGACTTAAATTTTGCTCGTCACCCAGTTGCGGTAAATTGCTTTGCGGCTGCGCTACTTGACTAATTGCTATTATTAGTATAGCAATATATGACCTTTTAGCGGTGACATTAGGCCAAAATACCATAAAGTTAGTTAAAAGGAATCTAGCGGAAGATAAACCAATGGCTTGGTGGTCTGCGCATCGATTATGACGGTCCAAAAGCTCTTGCGAGCTACCATGGGCAGCCACAACAACTGGTCGATACTTTTGCCACTGCTGGCAATGGCCGCGTCGATTTGTCCACTCTGATCGGGGAATTTGGTTTTTAAAACTACAACAGGTAGGGCTTCACGCTTGATTTGTAGTGCCGATGCCGCATAGGGTTGCCACAACTTAGGCTGTGCGCTCAGCTGCAATCCACCCAACGCTGCAAAGGTGGCATCAGCCATTTCGTTGCCATCTTTGAATGTGCGCAGACCCAACAACTCAATGCCGCCAATCGGTAGCTTTTGCAATGCGGGTAAAGCGTTGGAAAGCTGGATTTCATCGATTTCTATGGCGTGTACCACCCTATAGCGGTTGTATTCGAACACCAAATACACTGGGCGTGCCACAAATACAGTCCACAAGCCATATCCCAGTGCTGCCAGTTGTATCAAGCCAACGATCGTCAAATCTCGACGAAGTTCACGCATGGGTTTAGCTCTATTAAATACTGCAAAGGTAATCAAGGGCCCCAAAATCACGTCAATAGTGACTACCAATATAAAAAGCTCGCGTCCGCTCGAAATTTCACTGTAAGGATAGGGATACCAGAGCAAAAAAACCAATGCTGCGGCCAATGCCGCAATGGCCAAACTGATGGCCAAATGGATGCCGCTGGCTTTGAGGCGATCCATGAGATTGAATGTGGAGACTGACATAGCGATATGATGAAGGGTCAATGTAAAAGTTTCGTGAAGCGAAACGCTTAAACCCCCCATTAAATCATGAGTAACCCACTGACACATTTTGACAACAACGGCCAAGCCCACATGGTGGATGTAGCCGAAAAAGCACACACTAAACGCATAGCGGTGGTGCAAGGCCAGATCGACATGTTGCCAACCACGTTGGCGTTGATTGTGTCAGGCAGCGCCAAAAAGGGCGATGTGCTGGGTATTGCGCGCATAGCAGGCATTCAAGCGGCCAAAAAAACCAGCGATTTAATCCCCCTGTGCCATCCCTTAGCCATCACCCGTGTTGCTATCGATTTTGTAGTTAACAATGACTATTTGACTGCGCCATCTGCCTCAATTCCTTTGAAGTATCCGTCCATCAGCTGCACTGCAACCGTGGAGACGATCGGGCAAACGGGGGTAGAAATGGAGGCACTTACTGCCTGTAGCATAGCTTTGTTGACGATTTACGATATGTGCAAAGCGGTAGACAGAGGGATGGTCATTACCCAAGTACGTGTTTTGGAAAAACACGGTGGCAAATCGGGTAGTTTTAAGGCGAACTGAAAACTGCAAGCAGCAACGCATGTATGGCAGCGCGTTCACTTTGCATTTGTTCGACGGAAATCTGGGTTGTCGTTTCGTTCAACCGAGCGCTGTGCTGAAGTCTGCGAAGTGTCGCATACGCCAGTGCAGCGGCAGTGCCGATGCCGGCGGGAAGCAAATTGGCTTGCTCTGCGGCTAAGAGTAAAGCGATATTGCCAATATTGGCACGCATCGAAGGCGTAGTATTTGAATGCATCAACACCAAAGCCTGTACGGCGAATTCAGCATCGACCATTCCACCTTGACTGTGTTTGATGTCAAACGTGCCTTGTGTTTCGCGGTGCGACAATCTGACTTTTTCTCGCATGGCTAGGATTTCTTGTTTGAGCAAGCCGTGCTCTCGCGTTGCGCATAAGACTGCTTGTCTTACTCTGTCAAAGCGCTCGTGCAGCGCAGGGCTGCCCACGATGCAGCGTGCGCGGGTCATGGCTTGGTGTTCCCAAGTCCAAGCTGTGTTGCTACCACGCTGTGACTGATAATCTGCATAGGCATCCATACTGGTGACTAACAAACCAGAATTTCCATTGGGTCGCAGAGCAGTGTCTATGTCAAATAAATCACCTTCCGAGGTCTTGACTGTGAGCCATGTGATGAGTTTACGAACAAAGCCTGCATAGATCGCGCTGGCATCTTCATGCGCGTCGCTGTAGACAAAGACGATATCCAGATCGCTGCCATAGCCCAGCTCTTTACCGCCTAATTTTCCGTATCCAATGATGGCAAACTCTGGGGTTTCGATATGGCGATTTTTGTACCGTTTCCAGCATCTTTCTACGGTGATGGAAAGTAACCGATCGGCCAGAGCGCTCAGATCGTCTGCTACTTGCTCGATGCTGATATGTTGTTCACTGTCACGTACCAGCGTACGAAACAAGGCGCTGTGGTGCGCACGACGCAGCACATTGAGAACGGTTTCATCATCGTCTTGCTCTGTACTTTTGAGCGCGGCTAAACGCAGATCAATTTCAGTTTGTAACTGCTCTGGATCGAACCTTTGATGCAGCCAATCTTCTTGCGCAAGTTCGTCTATAACCGCAGGATGCAGCATCAGGTAGTGGCTGCTCCAACGTGCTGCTCCTAAGATGCGCATGACACGCTCGTGTACCGAGGGGCGTTCGACGAGCAGTGTGAGGTAGCTCTCACGGCGCAGAAGAGTTTCCAGCCAATCAATGAATAGGAGAACTGTTCGCTCAGTCACTGACTTTTGCCCCAGCCATTGCAGACTGCGCAGAATCAACCTTTGAACCCTTGCACGCGTCTCCTCCCTTTGTACCAAAGAGCGCGGATGTTCTGCTAAAGCTTTCAAGCGCTGGGCTAACGCAGGACTTGTTGGCATCATATTTTCTTGGGATGACGGGGGCAAACCGCAGCGTTTGCATCCTGCGCTGTTGTCAGTATCCGAGGCACCCTTAAGCAAGGCATCAAACTCTAAAGCAACCCGCTCACGGTGGGTATCCAAAGCACTCAGAAAAGGACAGCAATTAGGGTATCCCATGCTACGCGCGATCCAATCCAGATCTTCATCATTGGAAGGAAGAACATGGGTTTGCAAATCGTCTAAATATTGGATGCGGTGCTCTACCTGTCGCAAAAAAGTGTAGGCCAGTGCCAGTGCTTGGGCCGTTTCGGGCAACATGATTCCAGCCGCCACAAATCGCTTGAGCGCAGCAAGTGTGGAGCGGGTACGAAGTTCAGGAAACTGCCCAGCGCGAACAACTTGAAGCAATTGAACGGTAAACTCTAGTTCGCGAATGCCTCCACGAGAAAGCTTAACATCGTTGGCGCGCTCTGGCCGTCCCGAGGCACGCTTGGTTGCATGCTCTCGAATTTGGCGGTGCAAGATTCTCAGCGCTTCTAGCACACTGTAATCAAGGTATTTTCTAAATACAAAAGGTAACACTACATGGCGCAGTGCGCCGGCACTAGCCACATCACCAGCAACTACGCGCGATTTGAGCCAAGCAAATCGCTCCCATTCGCGGCCTTGCACTTGTAAGTATTCTTCTAAGGCATCTAATGAGACGACTGCTGGGCCAGACTGGCCGTGGGGCCGAAGGGCCAAATCTACACGGAACACAAATCCATGCTCCGTGACGTCAGCCAGCATGGTGCTGATGCTGCGAACGGCTTTGGCGAAGTATTCGTGCTGGCTGATTTGCCCATGTGTAACGCCGCTTATTTCAATTCCGGCTGTCTGTCCATCGCTTGATGCCACAAAAATCAAATCAATATCGCTCGACACATTGAGCTCGCGCGCCCCCAGCTTGCCCATGCCGATAATCCACAGTGCGGTACGTGCGCCTGCAGATTGCGGTTTGCCGTATTGTGCGTCTAAGGCTAAAAACGCATGGTCGCAAGCAACCGTGAGTGCAAACTCTGCTAAGTGCGTCATGCATTCTGTGACGGCAGTCAAAGATGCCTTTTGCGCAGTGTCTAGCCACTGCAAGCGCTCTAATACCAATTGACGCAATACCCGTAGCGCGGCACCCGGCTCTAGTGCGTGCGCCAAGAGCGCGGCATAACATTGGCCCATATCAGCCAAATTAGGGCTCTCGCAGAAGTGACGGCTCGGCAGTAAATGCATCCAATGCGCATATCGGCGTTGCACCCTGGTGGCAAAACGTGAGCCAGACGCAATTTTCGTGCTATCTCGTGCGGTTTCTTCCTGCGAATGCGTTACGCTGCCAGTCATAATATAGCTTGCAATACCGATACGCTGATGCTGCCCAACCCACCTCTTAAGCCAAGCCCAAAACTACGTCTCGTAGCTGCTTTGGCCAGTTGCGTTTGGTGGTTGTTAGTTTCTGCAGTATTTTTCACAATGTGTATTTGGGCGTTATTGCATTGGAGTATTGTGCCAAGAATTGGTGATTTTCGCCCACGCATGGAAATACTGGCTTCCAAGGCGATGGGTGTTCCCGTTCAAATTGGGGAAGTCACAGCACAATCTGGCGGCTTATTGCCTAGTTTCATGCTGAAAAATGTGAAGCTGCTCGATCCTCAAAATCGCCCTGCGCTGGTATTGAACCAAGTGGTGGCAGTCGTATCCCCGCTGTCGGTGTGGCGACTGGGCTTCGAGCAGTTGGTCATTGAGCAGCCAGAGCTCGACGTGCGACGCAGTAAAGAGGGCAAAATTTTTGTCGCTGGTTTGGACTTTTCCGCCTCTGGTGAGGGGGATGGCAGCGCAGCCGACTGGTTTTTTTCTCAAGCAGAGTTTGCGGTCAAAGGCGGCACAGTGCGTTGGACCGATGAGCTAACAGACGCGGCACCACTTTCGCTCACGCAGGTAGATTTGGTGGTGCGCAATCCGCGCCGCAGGCATTTTGTGCGTTTGGATGCTACGCCGCCGCCGCTTTGGGGCGAGCGCTTCAAGGTAACAGGACTATTTAGCCAAGCTATTTTGGGCGGACGAGCAGGCCGTTGGGAGGATTGGGATGGCAGCGTATTCGCAGACTTCCCGCAGGTCGATATCTCTCAACTAAAACGTTACGCTTTGACGCAAGTGCAAATTAACAGCGGCGCTGGTGCGTTGCGGGCTTGGGCGCAGGTCAGTCAAGGTCAGGTCGCGCAAATTACCGCAGATGTATCTTTGCCGCAAGTAAACCTCAAGCTAGCACCCCATTTGGAGCCTTTGTCTTTACTGGGTGTACACGGTCGTTTGTCGGGTCAGTTAGCCGCAGGAGGTTTGAATTTCGCAAGCGAAGGCCTCGAGTTTCGTACTTCTGATGGACTGATTTGGCCTAAGGGAAATGTGTCATTGGTGCAAACGGGCGCGGAGGGCAAACTTGCTGCGCAGGGAGAGTTTGCTGCCGATCAGCTTGACCTAGCGGTGCTGTCGCAAATTGCTGACCGCCTGCCATTGGGCACACAAACCCACGGGATACTCAAAAAATTGAATCCTAAAGGACAAGTGAAAGACCTAAAAGCCAAGTGGCTGGGTCATATCAGTGCAGGTCTTCCTTCTCGGTATGACGTTGCAGGACGCGTGGAGGCTATGGCGCTGGCTGCGGCGTACGGCGAGGTGGCTGTTGCAGTGATAAACAGTGTTCCTAAGTCCAACGTAACCAGCCATCCGGGCTTTACGGGAATGGATGCCCAATTCAAGCTCAACCAGTCGGGCGGCGAGGCCAAATTGGCGATCAATGGGGGGCAAATTGAGCTGCCGGGTGCGTTCGAGGAGCCGCTGATCACCATTGACAAATTCAGTACGGATATACGCTGGACGCTCGCGGGTCAAAAAATCGACCTCAGTTTGACAAGTTTAAAAATAGCCAATGCCGATGCGCAAATTGAAGGGCAAGTAAAATGGCACACTTCAGATCCACAAAAATCCCACTCTAAATCTCGCTTCCCTGGTGTATTGGATCTATCTGGGACGGTGACGCGTTTTGAAGGCAAACGTGTATGGCGCTATCTGCCTGCCTTTGTGGCAAAACCTGCCAGAGACTACATTCGCGAGGCAATCCTAGAGGGGGCGGCCAGCGAAGGTACTTTCAAAGTCAAAGGCGATATATTTGACATGCCATTCAATGACCCTAAACTGGGTGACTTCAAAATTACAGCCAAGCTAAAAAATGCACACTATGCGTATGCTCCTAAAGCCATAATAGCCGCTAACAGTTTGCCTTGGCCTGCGCTGACCCAAATCAATGGCGACTTGGTATTCCAGCGAACATCACTCACTATCAGTGGTGCGTCAGCTCGCGTACAGGGATATGCCGGGTTGCAAATCCCACGTTTAGAGGTGCGCATACCAGATCTCGGGAAAAATCCTATTGTCTTGGCCGCCGCTGAAGCACGCGGCCCTGTGTCAGATCTGCTTGGTTTGGTCAGCAGCTCGCCACTATCTGAAATCACCAGTAAAGTCCTTCAAAAAGCCACAGCCACTGGCCAAGGCGATTACAAATTGAGGTTGAATCTGCCTATCGGCGCATTAGAAAAGTCCAAGGTCTTAGGCACGGTTGCCTTGGTAAATAGCGATATTCAAATCACCCCTGATTCACCTGTCCTTACCCGCACCAAGGGGCTGGTTACTTTCTCAGAGTCAGGATTTTCAGTGCGCGATACCCAGGCGCGCATGTACGGTGGTGATATGCGACTCGAGGGAGGATCGCGGCCTGTCAGTGCCAATCCTGAGTTGGCAATGAATGAAACGACGGTGGCATTTAGAGCGCTAGGCACCTTGACTGCGGAGGGGCTTCGTGCTGCGAAAGACTTGGGCTTTGTGTCTCGAATTGCCAAATACGCGCGTGGGGGCGCAAGCTATGCGGCAACGCTTGGTTTTCGCCGTGGGATTCCTGAGCTCTCTGTGAGCAGCAACTTGCAGGGTGTCGAGTTGTTGTTACCCGCCCCGCTTAACAAAGCAGCCGACGTAGCGCTGCCACTGCGTTACGAAAACGCCTTGATTCGTGAGTCATTTGCGGCCGGACAGAAAACACAGGATCAATTGGTCTTGGAGCTTGGGCGTTTGGTGCAAATCCAATATATCCGAGATGTCAGCGTGGATCAACCCACCGTGATTCGTGGCGGTGTGGGTGTAGGTTTGAACGCAGGGGAAGCAGCCCCGGCACCAGAGGCAGGTGTAGTTGCAAATATTAATTTTGCACAAATTGACATGGACGCTTGGCAAAAAGTACTCGGTGATGCCGCGATTGGTGCGCCAACAACTGTGGTTGCGGGGCAAGGGCTCCAAGCCCCCGCTGATGCGCAGCAGCACCAAAGTATGGTGTTGGGCTATGTGCCTAGCACCATGGCCGTGCGTGCCCAAGAGCTCACGCTGCAAGGCCGTGTTTTACACAACGTCGTGGTGGGTGGGTCGCGCGAGGGGCAAACTTGGCGTGCCAATTTGGATGCCCGTGAGCTCAATGGCTATGTTGAATACCGCGAGTCCACTGGCAGCGGTGCTGGCCGTGTGTACGCGCGGCTGGCGCGGCTGAGCATTGCGCCCAGCACGGCCCTAGACATTGAAACCACTTTGAGCGAGCAGCCCAGCGCTATTCCCGCATTGGATATTGTGGTGGAGGATTTTGAGCTAAAAGGCAAAAAATTAGGAAGGGTGGAAGTAGAGGCGGTCAATTTAAATGAGCGATTTGCAAACCGCGAAAGCAGCGCCATGGAATGGCGGCTCAACAAGCTCAATGTAGTCACTCCAGAGGCCCAGTTGAATGCGAATGGTAGTTGGGCTTTAATCGGCGGTGGCACCTCCATCGGTACGCAAACAGCAACCCGAATAGCGCAGCAAAGACGCCGAACACAGATGAATTTTCGTCTCGATATCAACGATGCAGGAGAATTTTTAAAGCGATTTGGACAAGACAAAGTCGTGGCAAAAGGCAAGGGAAAACTAGAGGGGCAAGTCGGTTGGCTTGGTTCTCCTTTGGCGCTGGATTACCCAACGATGGCAGGAAATTTCAATGTCAATGTGGAAAATGGTCAATTTTTGAAAGCGGATCCTGGTCTTGCGAAGTTATTGGGTGTCCTGAGTTTGCAGTCGCTTCCAAGACGGCTGGCCTTAGACTTTCGAGATGTGTTCACAGAAGGATTCTCTTTTGATTTTCTACGGGGTGATGTTCGAATTGAACAGGGAGTAGCGATCACCAATAATTTACAAATGAAAGGGGTTAATGCCGCAGTTTTGATGGATGGCAAAGCCGACATCGCCAAAGAAACGCAGGACATTAAGGTGGTCGTTGTACCTGAAATCAATGCGGGGACTGCCTCTTTGATTGCGACAGTGATTAATCCCGCGATAGGCTTGGGTACATTTTTAGCCCAGTATTTTTTACGTCGACCATTGATGCAGGCGGCCACCCAAGAGTTTCATATCGATGGCAGCTGGGCAGAGCCTAGAGTCACCAAAGTCCCTTTCAAGCCTGCGGCAGCTTCGGGTGATGTGTTCCCTGCGAAATCCGATACCAATATCCAATAATTCCATGCTAGTAGCCGCGCTTCAAATGGTTTCAAAAACCAGTGTACACGCCAATTTATTGGACGCAGACGCTTTGTTACTACAAGCAGCAGCACAGGGTGCACAGTTGGCGGTTTTGCCTGAATATTTTTGCTTGCTGGGGCACAAAGACACCGACAAACTAGGCGTACAAGAGTCGGTTGGAGAAGGTTTAATCCAAGCCTTTTTGTGCAGTGCCGCCAAACGCTATGGCATGTGGATTGTGGGGGGCACCTTACCGATGTCTACTGATAATCCAAAGCGCGTGCGCAATACTTGTTTGGTATTTGACCCCGATGGCAACCAATGTGCGCGTTACGACAAAATGCATCTTTTTGCATTTAACAATGGCGCAGAGCACTACGATGAGTCACGCGTATTAGAAAGCGGCACAGAGCCCGTTACTTTTTCGATGACTTCGCGCAGCGGACAGGTGTGGCGCATAGGTCTGAGTGTGTGCTATGACTTGCGCTTTCCAGAGTTGTATCGCGCACTTGCTGCGGATGTACTTTTGGTTCCCAGCGCTTTTACCTACACCACAGGCCAAGCCCATTGGGAACTATTACTCAGGGCGCGTGCGGTAGAAAATTTGGCCTATGTGGTTGCTCCCGCGCAGGGCGGATTGCACGAAAACGGCCGGCGAACTTGGGGGCACAGCATGGTGGTAGATGCTTGGGGACAAGTACTTTCATGCTGCCCAGACGGAAGCGGTGTGGTGCTTGCAGAGCTCGACTATGCCGCTTTGGTGCAGCACAGAAAGCAATTGCCAGCCCTGTCGCATCGGGTTTTGAAGGGCTAAGCAAAGTGGCCATTGCAAACATCCGCTGGCGACAGCTTTTGTCGCGACGCAATTTGTTATGGTCTTCTTTGGTTGTATTGGTGGCGGCGCTGTTAGTCATCTTGGTTTGGCTGGCTGGGCGCTACGAAGTGAGCCAAGTGCAAGAAAAAATAGAGCGCGATGCTGCTGAGGCCGTTAGCGATATTCGGTCCGCACTTACCCGAAATGTACAAAGTTTGCAGGCCTTGCGAAGCAGCGCAGCCGATACCTCGCATACGGCCTGGGAGCGTGAAGCAGATACTTTACTGCGCCAGCGCAGAGAAATGGTGCGCCTTGAGTGGCGCGGCCTGAAATTTGAGTCCTTGCAAGTTGCACACTCGCCTTACCGTGATCCCATCGCGGAGCAACTGGGGTTTCCATCAGTGAGTTTGGTATGCCAACAGGCCGCTTATTTAAGTGGCCCGGCGTTTTCTAGCAGCTACTTTGTGCCGCAAGGCTTAGGTTTAGGCCAAGAAGTCATGGAAATGTGTGTGCCGTTGGCATACCTAGGTAAACCTACTGGCTATGTGGTGGCGGTGTATTCGTTGCAAAGCATGCTCAGTGAACTGGTAGCCAAACAAATTTCCCGAGGGCAGGAGATGTCGTTTACCGAGCCCGACGGAACGCGCTTGGCAATGCATGGTACCGCCAGACGCGGCGGCAGGGTTTTTTCGGCACAACAGTTGCTTGACTTACCCGGTAACACGATGGTTTTGCGCCTTGACAATTGGCGCGCCGAGCCCGATGTGTTTCCCAATGTGCTCACCGCTTTGGTCACAGTCATGTCGATAGCCTTGGTGTGTGTGGTGGTGATGCTTGGCCGCGACATGACCCGCCGTGTGCGGGCAGAGCGCGAGTTGGCAGATGCGTTGGCGTTTCGCAAAGCCATGGAGGACTCGCTGGTCACTGGCTTGCGGGCGCGTGATATGGAGGGGCGCATCACCTATGTCAATCCTGCTTTTAGCCAAATGACGGGCTTTAATTTTGGCGAGCTAATCGGTGCAAATGTACCCATGCCCTATTGGCCCCCGGAATTGGTTGACGAATACCAGCAACGCCAAGCGGTACGTTTTGCCGGTAATTTGCCGCCACGCGAGGGCTACGAGTCAGTTTTTGTTCGCAAAGACGGCACGCGCTTTGCAGTGCTGATCATTGAGTCTCCGTTAATTAATGCGCAGGGCGTGCAAACCGGATGGATGGGCGCGGTGCTCGATGTCAGTGACCAACGGCGGATGGAAGAGCTCACGCGGATTAGCCAAGACCGTTTGCAAGCAACTGCGCGGTTGGCAACAGTGGGCGAAATGGCATCGCTTCTCAGCCATGAGCTCAACCAGCCCCTTGCTGCCATATCGAGCTACGCTACGGGTGCAGTCAATATGATGCAGCACAGCGCCTCATACGACAGCAGCGACATGAAACTTGCGATGCAACGCATCAGTGAGCAGGCGGAACGCGCAGGCAAAGTCATTAAATCGGTGCATGATTTTGTACGCCGAAGCAACCGCGAGCGCGAAACTGTTGCTCCCCAAGCGTTGCTTGATGCCGTCATGCCCTTGGTGGGCTTGCAAGCCCGCAAACTCGGGGTACGGATCGTGATGGATATTGCCCCGCAATTGCCCCCAGTGCAATGCGATCGCACCATGGTAGAGCAAGTGTTGTTGAATTTGGCGCGCAATGCGATGCAGGCCATGGAACTCATCCCTGTGGCGCAGCGCTTGTTGGAATTCAAGGCCAAAGTTGTCACACCACTTGGGCACGCATCGCAGCAAACCAAGCGTTGGATTGAATTCAGCGTAACAGACTGCGGTGCAGGGATTGATGCCTCAACCAGCGCACACCTGTTTACCCCATTTTTCACCACCAAAGCCGAAGGCATGGGCCTTGGTCTGAGTCTGTGCCGAACGGTGATAGAGCAGCACGGTGGCGCGTTGGAGTTTAAGCCGCGCGTGCCACAAGGCACGGTGTTTACGTTTACCTTGTCCACGCTCGCAAGCGCTTAATAAGCCAATCCTCGCAGTCGCATGGTCATAATATGCTATATAAACAATAGCTTATTGAATGACCACCGTGTTTGGTAACTCATTCTGATCCACCGCTCCAGACTGCATGGCAAAGTGTTGCACCAGCACGGCGGAGACTTTTTCTAGCGCTTGTGTCAGGCCGTCTTCAAAGCGCCCCGCTTTGAATGCGTCTGACATATGCGCAACCATGGCTTGCCATGCGGCGGTGTCCACATGGGCGTTGATGCCGCGGTCGGCTACCAGCTCGATGCGGCGCTCGGCCAGTAGCAGGTAAATCAACACACCGTTGTTTTGCGCAGTGTCCCACATGCGCAGCTTGCCAAACATGGACACGGCCCGTTCGCGGGCGCTAGCATTGCGCAACAGGTAACGCATGGGCAGGCCCGCCTCCACGCAAAAGCGTATTTCGCCGCTGTGGCGCGCCTCGCTGGCCGCAACACGGGCTTTGAGGCGCTCTAGTGCTTCAGATGGCAAGGCGCGGCGCAGGTCGGAGTCGTCCATCCAGCGGTGTTTGAATAGGCGTTTGAGCGTTTTAATGAATGCCACCGTGCGCTCCTAAAAATCGCCAGAGGCACCGCCTCCGCCAAAATCACCACCACCGCCTGAGCTAAAGCCCCCGCCCCCGCTAGACGAGCCCCAGCCGCTACCGCCGCCTGACGACCAACCGCCCCCACCCAAACCTCCAAAACCGCCCGAGCCACCCCTAGCACGCGGCGCAGCCATGCTAGAAAACAGCGTGAACAGCAGGGCTACTAGCCCCGCAATCGCTGCAATGGCAATGCTGGCGGTGATCAAAAAGGCGACCAAACCCACACCAGCGCCCACCACGCCAGAACCCAGCTTATTGCCCAAAATGCTTTTCACGATAGCCCCACCAATCGGCACAGCAAAAAACAAAAAGATCGCCAAATCCATCCAGTTAAAGCCTTTCAGCGGATTCAGCCCTCCAAAGCCCGCGCCGATATCCCCTAAACCGCCAACACTTGGTTTGGGCAGTTTTTCATCGGCTATGCGCGCACCGAGCTCCTTGATTGCCGCGCTGATGCCGCCCGCGTAGTCGCCTTGGCGCAGCGAGGGGGCCATGTTTTCGCTTACCACGCGGCCCGCAGCTACGTCCGGTACTGCGCCCTCAAGCGTTTTGGCCACTTCGATGCGAATTTTGCGGTCATTTTTGGCCACCACGATCAACAGGCCATCGCCCACGCCCTTGCGGCCAATTTTCCAAGTGTTGGCCACTCGGTTGGCGTAGCTGCTGATATCCTCAGGCTGCGTACTGGCCACCAACAACACAGCAATTTGCGAGCCGTGGGTGGTTTCAAAGTCTGTGAGTTGTTTTTCAAGGGCAGAGTTTTGTGCCGCGCTGAGCGAGCCCGTTTCATCTACCAAATGTGCGGTAAGCGCAGGTACAGGCAGCAAATTTTGCGCCAAAGCGGGCACTGCAAAGCTAGCAAGCAGGCCAAAAATAAAAAAGATAAGTGCTACGAAATAACGAGCAATATGTGACGTGTGGACAGTGACATTGGGCATAAAAACCTTAAAGATTAGGTTTTAAGGCACACTAGGCAACGGTGCATTACTTTTTGTCAAAGTTCACAGCGGGAGGCGCAGAAATCTGTGCCTCATTGGCCACGGTAAAGCTGGGTTTAGTGCTGTAACTGAACACCATGGCGGTGAGGTTGCTGGGGAAGCTGCGGGCCAACACATTGTATTCAGCAATCGTTTGGATGTAGCGGTTACGCGCTACAGTAATGCGGTTTTCGGTGCCTTCGAGCTGCACACGCAAGTCTTTGAAGCCTTGGTTGGCCTTCAGGTTGGGGTAGTTCTCGCTCACGGCCATTAGGCGGCTTAGTGCGCCGCCCAGTTCGCCTTGCACCGCTTGGAATTTTTTGAACGCCTCGGGGTTGTTAAGCACCTCGGGCGTGATCTGAAAGGATGTAGCTTTGCTACGCGCTTCAATCACTTTGGTCAGAGTGTCTTGTTCAAAAGCGGCCTCACCTTTGACTGTGGCCACAATGTTGGGCACTAAGTCGGCGCGGCGCTGGTACTGGTTGAGCACTTCGCTCCAAGCGGCTTTGCTGCCTTCGTCTAGTCTTTGAAAATCGTTGTAACCGCAGCCTGTCATAGCAGCCGATGCGGCCACAATAGCGACAATGCCAACAAAACGGTGGTAAAAACCATGCAGAAAAGCCATAGCGCACTCCTAAAATAAATTCAACAAACCAACGGTAGCATAGATCGATGCCAATTCCTGTTTTTCAAGCCCTGCAAGGCGCTCAGCATCCCGTTGCCGGGCATGCACTGCCCAAACTGCTGGTGGCCGGAGCCACAGGTGCCCTGGGCAATGCCGTGTTGCGCCGTCTGCTGGGCACCCAGCGTTATGGCCATGCCCATGTGCTGGCGCGAGAGCCTATTGGCATGGGGATGCGCAGCGTGCAGATGGTGTGTATGCCAAGCGATTCGCAGGACGATATCGCCCATTGGCCGCTGCTGCAAGCCGATACAGCGGTAGTCATGTTTGATCCGCCACGCATGTTTTACGAGCGAGAGCGGGCGTTGTTTACCCCTACTCCCCAGCAACTGCCAGCGTTGGCTGCATGGCTCAAAACCTGTGGTGTGCGCAGCTTGGCCATTGC
>JANOYR010000032.1:0-7277 GCA_031428975.1 Polaromonas sp.
AAGAGGTGTTTGACCTGCGCCGTGGTGGCCACGACTCTAAAAAGGTCTATGCCGCGTTTGACGCCGCTGTGAAGCATAAAGACCAACCCACCGTCCTGCTAATCAAGACCGTGAAAGGTTTTGGCATGGGCAAAATTGGTGAAGGTAAAAACAACGTACACCAAACCAAGAAGCTCTCTGACGAAGACATCAAAGCCTTTCGTGACCGCTTTAATATTCCGATTCCGGACAGCCAGTTGGCCGATATTCCGTTTTACAAGCCCGCCGACGACACGCCAGAAATGCGCTACCTGCACGAGCGGCGCAAGGCGTTGGGCGGCTACCTGCCGCACCGCCGTGTCAAAGCGGACGAGAGCTTTACCGTGCCCGCGCTGGACACCTTCAAGTCGGTGATTGACCCCACAGCCGAAGGCCGCGAGATCAGCACCACACAAGCCTATGTGCGTTTTCTCACGCAACTCCTGCGCGACCAAGCGCTTGGGCCGCGCGTAGTACCTATCTTGGTAGACGAGGCGCGTACCTTCGGCATGGAAGGCTTGTTCCGCCAAATCGGCATTTACAACCCCGAAGGCCAAAAATACACCCCAGTCGACAAAGACCAGGTGATGTATTACAAAGAAGACAAAAAAGGCCAAATTCTGCAAGAGGGCATCAACGAAGCGGGCGGCATGAGCAGCTGGATTGCAGCGGCTACTTCGTATTCCACCAACAACCGCATCATGGTGCCGTTTTATGTGTATTACTCCATGTTTGGCTTTCAGCGCATAGGCGATTTGGCCTGGGCTGCTGGCGACATGCAGGCACGCGGCTTCCTATTAGGCGGTACATCGGGCCGCACTACTTTGAATGGCGAAGGTTTGCAACACGAAGACGGCCACAGTCATATCATGGCGGGCACAATTCCCAACTGCATCAGTTACGACCCCACCTTTGCGCATGAAGTAGGCGTGATCTTGCACCACGGCCTCAAACGCATGGTGGAAAAGCAAGACAACGTGTATTTCTACATCACCCTGCTCAATGAAAACTACCCCATGCCCGGCCTCAAAGCGGGCACTGAGGAGCAAATCATCAAGGGCATGTATTTGTGCCAAGAAGCCAAAGCTGGCCTGCCGCTGCAAGTGAATCTGCTGGGCTCGGGCACGATTTTGCGCGAAAGCATGGCGGCCAAGGTGCTGCTCGAAGCCGACTGGGGCGTGGCGGCCAATGTGTGGAGCTGCCCAAGCTTTAACGAGCTAACCCGCGAAGGCCAAGACTGCGAGCGCCACAACCTGTTGCACCCCACGGCCACACCACGTGTGAGCTTTGTGGCCCAGCAGCTGGGCGCGCATTCGGGCCCCGTGGTGGCATCCACCGACTACATGAAGGCCTACGCCGAGCAAATTCGCCCCTTCATTCCCAAAAACCGCGCCTACAAAGTGCTGGGCACCGACGGTTTTGGCCGCAGTGACTTTAGAAGCGAGCTGCGCAAACACTTTGAAATCAACCGCCATTTCATCGTGGTGGCTGCACTTAAAGCATTGAGCGAGGACGGCGCAGTGCCTGTGGCGCGTGTGGCCGAGGCGATTGCCAAATACGGCATCAATACCGACAAAATCAACCCGCTCTACGCATAAATTGGGAGAAAACAATGGCTTTAATTGAAGTAAAAGTACCCGATATTGGCGATTTTGACGAGGTCACCGTCATTGAAATGCTGGTGAAAGTGGGCGACACCGTGAAAGCCGAGCAATCGCTGATTACGGTGGAGTCGGACAAAGCGTCGATGGAAATCCCTTGCTCCACAGCGGGAGTGGTGGCGCAAATTGTGGTGAAGCTGGGCGACAAGGTCAAGCAGGGCTCGGTGGTGGTGATGCTGGAGGCGGCTGGTGCTGCAAGTGCCGCTGCCGCACCCGTGTCGGTTGCTGCGCCAGTTGCGCTGCCAAGTTTTGATAAAAATGAGACCAATGTCACTGTCCAGCCGTCATTATCTGCTACTAATAATGTAGTATCCAGCATTGAGGTGAGAGTGCCCGATATTGGTGACTTTAAAGATGTGTCCGTCATTGAAATATTGGTCAAAGTGGGTGACAGCATCAAAGCCGAGCAGAGCCTGATGACGGTGGAGTCTGACAAAGCCGCCATGGAAATTCCGTCTAGCGCAGCGGGCGTACTCAAAGAGCTCAAGGTGAAGATGGGTGACAAGGTCAATATTGGTGATTTGATTGCCGTGCTCGAAGGCGTTGCCGCTGCGGGCGCTTTGGCTGCGGTGAATGCGCCTGTCGCTGCGCCGCAAGCCGCCAGCACGGGGGCTGCTCAAGCCACGGCACAAACCCAAACCGTGGCCACGCCAAGCGCTGCCCCTGCGGTGGCTGAGCCAGCCCACAACCCCAGCGCCCCCGCTATGGGCTTGCCCCACGCCTCGCCGTCGGTGCGCAAGTTCGCCCGCGAGCTGGGTGTGCCGCTGGCCGAGGTCAAGGGCTCGGGGCTCAAAGGCCGCATTACTGAGGCCGACGTGCAAGGCTTCACCCGCTCGGTGATGTCAGGTGCTATACAAACAGTAGCTGCTCAGAGCCAATCTACGGCGACATCGGCCAAAAATGCTGACAACGGCGCAGCGCTGGGTCTATTGCCTTGGCCTAAAGTAGATTTCAGTAAATTTGGTGCTACAGAGCGCCAAGACCTGAGCCGCATCAAGAAAATCAGCGGCGCTAACTTGCACCGCAACTGGGTGATGATTCCCCATGTCACCAACCACGACGATGCCGACATTACCGAGCTAGAGGCTTTTCGGGTGGCCATGAACAAGGAAAACGAGAAGAGCGGCGTGAAAATCACCATGCTGGCCTTCCTTATCAAAGCCAGTGTGTTCGCGCTTAAAAAGTTTCCCACTTTCAACAGCTCGCTCGACGGCGACCAACTGGTGCTCAAGCAATACTTCCACATCGGCTTTGCCGCCGACACGCCCAACGGCTTGGTCGTGCCCGTGATCCGCGATTGCGACAAAAAAGGCATCAGCCAAATCAGCACCGAGATGGGCGAATTGGCCAAAAAAGCCCGCGACGGCAAGCTGGGCCCAGCAGAAATGCAGGGCGCATGCTTCACCATTTCGTCGCTCGGTGGCATTGGTGGGCGCTATTTCACGCCGATTATCAATGCACCCGAAGTGGCGATTTTGGGCGTTTGCAAATCGCAAACCGAGCCCGTGTGGGACGGCGAAAAGTTTGTGCCGCGCCTGATGCTGCCGCTGAGCCTGAGCTGGGACCACCGCGTGATAGACGGCGCATCGGCTGCGCGGTTTAATGCGTATTTAGGCCAAATACTGGCGGATTTTCGCCGTGTGATGCTATGACCACGGTGGTGGTGGTGCGCAAAAATGGCATGGTGGCCGTGGGCTCCGACTCATTGGTGACTTTTGGCGACACGCGCTTGTCGCACCGCTTTGAGGCCAACGAAAAAGTGTTTACCGTGGACGCAGTGGGAGGCCCTAGCTATGTGGCCACTGCGGGCACCGTGGCACATTTTCCGGCGCTGCGCAAGGCGCTGGCGGCGCTGCCAGCGGGTGAGCTCAAGCTGCACAGCAAAGACGAGGTGTACGACACCTTCCTTAAGTTGCATCCAATTTTGAAAGACACGTTTTTCTTGCAAACCAAAGAAGAAGACGCCGACCCTTACGAATCCATGCAATTTAGCGTGCTGGTAGCCAACAGCGCAGGCATTTTTGGCCTATACAGCTACCGCGAGGTGTTTGAATTCAAAGAGTTTTGGGGCATTGGCTCGGGGCGCAGCTTTGCCTTGGGCGCTATGCACGCGGTGTATGCCAAGGCTAAAACGGCGGAAGATGTGGCGCAAATTGGCATAGAAGCGGGCTGTGAGTTTGACAAAAGCTCGGGCGGGCCGATCAACATCGTGACCATGAAAATGGGCAAACCTGCCAAACTGAACAAGCCTGCAAAGCCAGCAGGAAGCGCTGTTGCAAAGGCGGTAAAAGAAGCCACAGCCAAACCCGCAACAAAAAAATCAAAAACAGTCAAGACGCCAAGCGTCAAAAATTCTGAGGTAAGCGTATGAGCAGCATAGACATCCAAGTCCCGGATATTGGCGATTTTGACGAAGTAACCGTTATTGAACTGATGGTAAAACCGGGCGACAGCATCAAGGCCGACCAATCCCTGCTCACAGTAGAGAGCGACAAAGCCTCGATGGAAATCCCCTCGTCCCACGCAGGCGTGGTGCGCGAGCTGCGGGTAAAAATTGGCGACAAGGTGAAACAGGGTTCGGTGGTTTTGAGCCTTGAGGTGGCAACCAATTCCGTTCGGGCTGAGCCTGTCGAAGCCCTCACGAGTCCTGTAGGCACTCCAAAGCCAGAATTTGCTGAAAAAACTGCCAATGTCACCGCCATACCGTCATCTAATGCTACTATAAACGTAGCGTCAAGCTACGCAGGCACAGTAGATCAAAGCTGCGACTTGCTCGTCTTGGGAGCAGGCCCGGGCGGCTACAGCGCAGCTTTTCGCGCAGCTGATTTGGGGCTTAAAGTGATCTTAGTCGAGCGCTACGCAGCCATCGGCGGCGTGTGCCTCAATGTGGGTTGCATCCCCTCCAAAGCCCTGTTACACGTGGCAGCGGTGATGGACGAAGTGAGCCACATGGCTGCGCTGGGCGTAGATTTTGGCGCACCCGTGGTCAACATCGACAAACTGCGTGGCCACAAAGAAAAAGTCATAGGCAAGCTCACCGGCGGCCTAGCGGCCATGGCCAAAATGCGCAAAGTAACGATAGTGCGCGGTTACGGCTCGTTTGTTGGGTCGCACCACATCACGGTGGAAGAAACCAGCGGCACAGCACAAGAAAAAACAGGCAAATCGCAAACCATTCAGTTCAAAAACTGCATCATTGCCGCTGGCAGCCAAGCCGTGCGCCTGCCGTTTATGCACAATGACCCAAGGGTGGTTGATTCAACGGGCGCGCTAGAGCTCAAAGAAGTGCCCAAGCGTATGCTCATCTTGGGCGGCGGCATCATCGGCCTAGAAATGGGCACTGTCTACAGCACCCTAGGCGCGCGCCTAGACGTGGTCGAAATGATGGACGGCCTGATGCAAGGCGCTGACCGCGATTTGGTCAAAATCTGGCAAAAAATGAACGCCAAACGCTTTGACAACATCATGCTCAACACCAAAACGGTAGGCGCACGCGCCACGCCAGAGGGCATAGAAGTCACCTTTGCACCAGCAGTGGAGGGCGGGGCAGTGCCAGCACCGCAAACCTACGATTTGGTATTGCAAGCCGTAGGCCGCACCCCCAACGGTAAAAAGATAGCAGCCGACAAAGCAGGCGTGGCCGTCACCGACCGGGGCTTTATCAATGTCGACATCCAAATGCGCACCAATGTGCCCCATATCTTTGCCATTGGCGACGTGGTGGGCCAGCCCATGCTGGCGCACAAAGCAGTGCACGAAGCGCATGTGGCAGCCGAGGTGATAGCAGGCGAGCAGCAAGGCAACAAAGAGCTTGCCGCAGCAGCGTTTAACGCCAGAGTCATCCCGTCAGTAGCCTACACCGACCCCGAAGTAGCGTGGGTAGGCCTCACAGAAGACCAAGCAAAAGCACAAGGCATCAAAGTCAAAAAAGGCCTATTCCCATGGACAGCCTCAGGCCGCGCCATAGCGAATGGCCGCGACGAAGGCGTGACCAAACTGCTGTTTGACGACAGTCCCGAAGCCCACGGCCACGGCAAAATCCTAGGCGGCGGCATGGTCGGCACCCATGCAGGCGACATGATCGGCGAGATAGCCCTAGCCATTGAAATGGGTGCAGACGCAGTAGACATCGGCAAAACCATCCACCCGCACCCCACGCTGGGCGAGAGCATTGGCATGGCGGCGGAGGTGGCGCATGGGAGTTGTACGGATTTGCCACCGGTGCGAAGATAAGCCAATCTACCGAGGGCGAAATTGTCTGGGCGATAGCTGCTGTTTGTGAAAATTACAAGCACTGGTCGTTTGCATGGTAGAGTTAAGTATCTAGGAGATAAATAATGTCACTGTACAGACGCATACTTTTGTATTGCTCTATAGCCATAAGTCTATTTTGCATAGGCGGCAACGCCAATGCCGCAGATCCTGTCACCTTGGCTGGTGACTATACCTTTGTAGAGGGGACTGCTGCTCAGCTCAGTGGCATCAAACGTGTCATCATCACTAATTTTGTAGTCGCATACCAGCTAGATGGCTCTGTGCGCAAGGACAATGCAACAAAAATAGGTGATACGACACTGTTCGGTCGCAACACCAAAGAGGTTGCAGCTAAGATGGCTTGGCAAAACCCAGACACGAAGCTTATGCAAGACATTGCAGATGCAGGGCTTTCAAAGCTGAAGGCTAGTTTCAAAGCGAAAGGTATTGAGGTGCTTGACATGTCTGCACTAACTAGCCTACCAGCCTATGCAAGCATTCTAGAGGCATCAGCTTTAAAAAATCTCGATGACTATTCGATTCTGAATGTGACTGAAGCTGAATACCGTAAGGGCAATAAAGGCATCGAGGCTGTCAGTGAGGCGAAAATAGCCAGTGCTGGAGGCGTTGTACCTTACGGCCATTCTGTATTTGAGGGGGGCTTGTGTTGTCACGTCAGGAAAGGTTATCCGACAAGCAAAGTTTACTATGTGCCCGGTTTTGAAATAGATATTGCCAAAGCATTGGATGCCGTGGTAGTCAAGGCTTGGCAATTTGTCTATTTCACTCAGATCGATGCTGGCGTGCGCCAAGATGGTTGGGCGGGTGGTGTGGGTGGAGCAACTGTGAATTACAACGCCAGTGCGAAATCGGCAGTAAGAATCGGTGAGCAAAAAACGCGACTTTCATTTCGCTTACCTACCAGCACAAACAAGACTAGAAATACAGCTTCGGATTGGTTGCCAAAAGATGGCGATGTGGTCGTGAGCCTGTCCAAACCCATGCTAATTGGCGATAGTTACTTCAAAGTCGATGACAGCGGCACCACAACAGGTCAAGATGTTCGTGCCGCGCTTGGAGGGGCGCAATACTTCAATTTTTCAGCTACTGTAAATAATCCTGCAATCTATAAAACCGATCTCACCCAAGGTATTGATACAGTTTTAGATGGACTACTGGGTGTGGCGCTAGGCCGTTAAATTAAATCCTGATTAGTTACTTGCCTCAGACAGTCCAATAGAAGTATACTGTATTTATTATCAGTTTTCCTAAGGACTCTCAATGGCAATGAACCGTATCCAATTCCAAGCAGGCCTATCCATGCGCGACTTTCAACTTCAGTAC
>JANOYR010000033.1:0-8929 GCA_031428975.1 Polaromonas sp.
GTTAAAGGTATCCACAAACAGCACCACAGGTTTGGCAGCTGCCAGCACGGCTTCTCGCGTGGCAGTTGCATGACTGGGCTTGGCGGTGTGCTTCCAAAAGGTGTCGCTGCGCCACTGCGGTAAGCTGCGCTGGGCGCTCAAGCCGAGCAGTTTTTCACTCAGCCACGGCATGCCCGGAATTTTGTCCCGCAAGTTTAAAAGCGGTGCAAACTGGGAGGCCAGCGCTGCGTAGTCGGGCAGCTTGGCAATGAGCTTGTCTTTCAATGTGTGGCCGTGCTTAGCCTTGTAGTGGTGCAAAAACTCCACCTTCATCTTGGCCATGTCCACGCCAGTGGGGCACTCGCGTTTGCAGCCTTTGCAGCCTACGCACAAGTCCATGGCTTCATGCACCGCCTCGCTGGCCAAGCCGTCGGCCCCTAGCTGGCCGCTCAGGGCCAGGCGCAGGGTGTTGGCCCGCCCGCGCGTGAGGTGCTGCTCGTCGCGTGTCACGCGGTAGCTGGGGCACATGGTGCCTGCGTCAAACTTGCGGCAGTGGCCGTTGTTGTTGCACATTTCGGCAGCTTTGGCAAAGCCTTCGGCGGGGTCGCCGCCCGTGCCGGGGGCGGTGGTCAGCTCGGTGATAGGGTCGTTTTGCACATTCCATGCGCTCCAGTCGAGCACGGGCTTGAGCGGTATCACGCGGTAGGGGCTCTCGCCTGCCGCGCCACTGCTGTAGCGCATAAGGCGGCTGTCGTCCATGCGCGGCACAGGCTGCTTGGGTGTGCCCACCATGCGGGCGGGGCATAGCAGATTGATCGGATCTAACCGCTGCTTGATGGCTTTGAAAGCCTCGTTGATCTTGGGGCCAAATTGCCACTCAATCCATTCGCCTCGGCACAGACCATCGCCGTGCTCACCGCTGTACGCACCTTTGTATTTTTTAACCAAGGCCGAGGCTTCTTGTGCAATGGCGCGCATTTTGGCGGCGCCGCCTGTGTCGCCTGCTTGCCGCATATCCAAAATCGGCCGCACATGCAGTGTGCCCACGCTGGCGTGCGCATACCATGTGCCGCGCGAGCCGTGGCGTGCAAACACTTCGGTCAGCGCTGCGGTGTATTCGGCCAATCTCTCCAGCGGCACGGCGCAGTCTTCTATAAAGCTCACCGGTTTGCCGTCTCCGCGCAGGCTCATCATGATGTTTAAGCCCGCTTTGCGCACCTCCCAGAGGTTCTTTTGCGGGACATCGTCGGTCATTTCCACCACCGTGCCGGGCAAACCCAAATCCCCCATCAGTTCGACCAATTGGCGGATTTTGGGCAAAATCTCGGCCTTGGAGTTGCCAGCAAACTCCACCAGCAATATAGCCGCAGGCGCACCGATGAGCGCTGTGCGAATCGTGGGCGCAAAAGCGGGGTTTTGCAGGCTCAGCTCAATCATGGTGCGATCCACCAGCTCTACCGCGCAGGGCCCGAGCTTGACGATGTGCTGCGCCGAATCCATGGCTTTATAGAAACTCTCAAAATTCACCACACCCAGCACTTTGGCGCGTGGCAGTTCGCTCAAGCGCAAGGTGAGCGACTGCGTGAGCGCCAGCGTGCCCTCAGAGCCCACCAACAGGTGCGCTAGGTTCACACTTCCGTCTTGCGTATAAGGCTTTTCGTTTTGGTTGTGGAAAATATCCAAGTTGTAGCCACCCACGCGGCGCAGCACTTTGGGCCATTGGCTTTGTATCTCGGGCAGCAGTTGCGCAGATAAACCTTTCACAAAGTCGCCCAGCGCACGTGCTGCACCGCTAGACTTTTCGTAGCTGCCCAGCTCCAGCGTTTGCCCGCCCGATGTCCAAACGCTTGCTTTCATGACGTTGTGTACCATGTTGCCATAGGCAATAGAACGCGAGCCGCACGAGTTGTTGCCCGCCATGCCACCTAGCGTGGCCTGCGCACTGGTGGACACGTCAACCGGATACCACAGGCCGTGTGGCTTGAGCTGGGTATTGAGGTGGTCTAGCACCATGCCCGGTTCCACGGTGACGTGGCGCTCGGTCACGTTCAAGTCCAATACACGGCGCATGTGTTTGCTGTGGTCTATCACCAGCCCTGCGCCCACCGTTTGGCCACACTGGCTGGTGCCACCACCCCGCGCCACAATGGGCACGGCCATGTCGCGGCAAATGTCAATGGCTGTTGCAATGTCTTGTGCACAGGTAGGCACAAACACGCCCACGGGAGACACTTGGTAAATGGAGGCATCGGTGGCATAGCGCCCGCAGTCAGCGGGGCTAAAGAGCGTTTCGCCCTGCGTGTGGGCGGTTAGGCGCTTGGCCAGCAAGCCCGCAACTTCGTTGCTGGCTTGGCTCACGCGCTCGTATGCCTTGAATGCCTCAGACGCTTGCCGAGCCACTTCAGCGCTAACTTTTGCTGGCAGTGCTGCGGTCATGCTGTCACCGCTTTCTTTTTGGAGGCTAATGCAGCAGAGCGCAGCTGTGCCAACACCACATCGCGTTTGTGGTGCAAATGGGTCACCAAAATCTCTTTGAGCATAGCGCCGTCACGTTTACTTAGCGCATGCACCATGTCGCTGTGTTCTTGCACGGCGGTATTCCACTTGGCAGCATCTTGATTGCTGCGAAAGCGCAGCGCCTGAAGTCTTGCATTAATTTGGGCATATGTCATGGTCAATACGTCATTCTTTGCTGCAATATTAATAGCGCGGTGAATCTGTGCATTCAACCGGTAGTAAGTCGATAAATCCTCTCTGGCGTGTGCCGCCAGCATCTCAAAGTGCAGCGCTTTGATCTCGGCAAACTCGGCATCGGTGATACGCTGCGCCGCCAATTCGCCCGACATGCCCTCTAGCCCAGCCATTACCTCAAAGGTTTGCAACACGTCTTGTTCTGTCAAGCTCAGCGCCACCGCCCCCCGATGCGGCAGCAGCTCCACCAGCCCCTCCGCCGCTAAAGACTTGATCGCCTCGCGCAGCGGCGTGCGCGACACCGCCAATTGCTCAGACAATTCCCGCTCGTTGAGCTTAGCCCCCGGTGCAATACGCCCCTCAACCAACAGCTCTCGCAGCCGAGCCGCCACTTGTTCGTGTAGGGCAGGGCGGGGGATTTGGAGAATGCTTGCGTTCATGTTTGTATTTTGTATGCAAAAATTTCATGTATCAAAATTGATTTTAAGATTGCAATTCTCTTTAGTCAAAAAAATTATTGACTATTTTGTGTTTTGCATACAAAATAAATTATAACTTTCAAATTCACTGACCATGCTCAACCTAGACTTTCACCCCACAGGCCGCCATTTCCTGCAAATCCCTGGACCGTCCCCTGTGCCAGACCGCGTGCTGCGCGCTATCAGCTTGCCAACCATTGACCACCGCGGGCCGGAGTTTGGGGCGTTGGGTTTGACGGTGCTCAAGCAAATTCAGCAGGTTTTCCAAACTGTGCAGCCAGTCATGATTTACCCCGCCTCGGGCACGGGCGCTTGGGAGGCGGCTCTGGTGAACACGTTGTGCGCGGGCGACCATGTGTTGATGTACGAGGGCGGGCAGTTTGCGGCGCTTTGGCACAAGTTGGCGTTGCGCATTGGGCTCAAGCCCGAAATCATCAGCAAGGCAGGCACCGACTTTAACGGCATACCTACTGGCTGGCGCCATGGGGTGCAAGCTGATTTGATTGAAGCGCGGCTGAAAGCCGACACGGCGCACCAGATCAAGGCAGTGTGCGTGGTGCACAACGAAACCTCTACAGGTGCCACCAGCGACATTTTAGCGGTGCGCCGCGCCATTGACGCGGCCAAACACCCTGCGCTTTTACTGGTGGACACCATCAGCGGCCTTGGCAGTGCTAACTATGAACACGATGCTTGGGGCGTAGACGTGGGTATCAGCGGCAGCCAAAAAGGCCTGATGTTGCCACCGGGCATTAGCTTTAATGCGCTATCGGCCAAGGCCATAGCGGCCAACAAAACCGCCACACTGCCCAAATCTTTTTGGGCATGGGACGAAATTATCGAGATGAACAAATCCGGTTATTGGCCAACCACGCCCAATACCAATTTGCTTTACGGCTTGCACGAGGCATGCAACATGCTGCTCGCCCACGGCCTGCCAGCGGTGTTTGCCCGCCACCAGCGCTGGGCGCGCGGCGTGCGTGCGGCCGTGCAGGCTTGGGGTTTGCAGATTCAATGCGCCGATGCGGCGGTATATTCCCCTGTGCTCACGGGCGTGATGATGCCCGAAGGCGTAGACGCTGACGCAGTGCGCAAAATCATTTACGAAAAATTTGACTGCTCGTTGGGCACTGGTCTTGGCAAACTCAAAGGCAAAATGTTCCGCATTGGCCACTTGGGCGACTGCAATGACCTGACCCTGATAGCCGCGCTGGGCGGCTGCGAAATGGGCTTGAAACTGGCAGGTGTGCAGTTGGCTGGTAGTGGCGTACAAGCGGCCATGGATGTTTTTTCTGCCAACTGATTACTCATTAATAAATAGCGCACAATGACCATATGGCGATGACATTGACCTGAAAAGTTATAAATTGGAGACAAATATGTTCAACAGAAGACTCATACTAACAGCCAGCGCCAGCGTACTGGCCACACCCATGCTGCGCGCCCAAACCCTACCCACGGGCGTGGTCAAAATTATCGTGGGCTTCCCACCCGGCGGCGGCACCGATGCGCTGGCGCGTGTGGTAGGCCAAAAGCTGCAAGTGATGTGGGGCAACACTGTAGTGATAGAGAACAAAGCGGGCGCTGCGGGCGTGATTGCCGCAGATTTTGTCAGCAAGCAGGCACCCGATGGCAATACCCTGCTGATGGCCCACATCAACAGCCATGCACTGGCGCCCGCCATGGGCATGAAGCTCAATTACGATGCCAGCAAAGACTTTGCACCAATCAGCATGGTCGGCATCACGCCCAATGTCTTGATTTGCAACCAAGACCAAAAAGCCAAAACCGTGAAAGACTTGGTGGAGCTGTGCAAGGCGCAGCCTGGGCGCATCAGCTTTGCGTCCGCAGGTGGCGGCTCGGCGCAGCACTTTGCGCTTGAAATGTTCAAGCTACAGGCCAAGGTGTTTGCCCTGCATATTCCCTACCGAGGTTCAGGCCCTGCCATCACAGATTTGATTGGTGGGCAGGTCAATTACTGCTTTGAAACCATGACATCTGCCACGCCGCACATTAAAAGCGGCAAAGCCATTGCACTGGCGCAAACACGGCTCAAGCGTGCCAAAGGCCACCCCAATGTGCCCACCATGGACGAATCAGGCTTCAAAGGCTTTGAAGCCACTGTGTGGTACGGCCTGATGGGCCCAGGCAAAATGCCTAGCGCTATGGTGCAGCGCATGAACGAAGATGTCAATAAAGTGCTGGCCATGCCCGATGTGCAAGAAAAAATGGAGCAATACGGTGCAGAAGACGGCGGCGGCAGTATCCAAAAGTTCGCAGACTTCATTAAAGCAGAGCAAGACAAGTGGAAACAAGTGGCTATTGCCGCTGCGGTGCGGCCAGATGCCTGAGTTTGCTGGTATATAATAGTAGGCTGTACTTAGGTACACAAACAGACCTTTAGGCGCGTAGCTCAGCTGGTTAGAGCACCACCTTGACATGGTGGGGGTCGTTGGTTCGAGTCCAATCGCGCCTACCAAATATTTTGGTAGTGACCACACGGTCAACACACAAGCACTATCGGCAAGCTTATTCAACTTGCTTCAAAGCTAGCCTAGAATGTGTTGCATAACAACACCTCCTCTGGAGACACTCTTTGGTTACCAAATCTTCCCTCCAAGCTGCGGCAAAATCGCTTTCAAAGCAGACTGTGAAGCCTGCTTCAAAGACTTTAGGCAAATCTTTGAATCAGTCGCTTGGTGGCGCTGCCCCAGAACTAAGTCCCAAAATTCCGTGTCGTGTCATCAAAAAATACCCAAACCGCAGGTTGTATGACACATACAGTTCGGCTTACATCACCTTAGCCGAGGTCAAACATCTGGTGGTGCAAGCCAAGCCATTCGTGGTGCGCGATGCCAAAACCAATGAAGATCTGACGCGGAGCATCCTTTTGCAAATCATCTTAGAAGAAGAATCGGGTGGAGTGCCCATGTTTTCTGAGGCGGTGTTGGCCAATATCATCCGTTTTTATGGCAATACCATGCAGGGCTTCATGGGCAGTTATTTAGAGAAAAATGTGCAAACCTTCAGCGACATGCAGGCCAAGATGGCCGAGCAAGGCGAAGCATTTGCCGCCATAGCCAATCCTAGGCTTGGCGTTGCGTTACCGCCAATGCCCGGCATGCCTAGCGCCATGGGCGCTTACATTGAGCAATCACAATCGGTGTTTGCTCAAATGCAAGAGCAGATGAACAAGCAAACCGAGCAAATGTTCAGCGCCTTTGGGCTCAAGCGCTAGACCTATTTACAATTTTGAACTGCGAGGCGTTTTATGTCCACAGGCACACATTTTTTCTCACTACGACTGCCTTTGGCGTCCTTGTGCATAGCGGTTGCCGTGGTTGCATGCGGCGGTGGCGGTGGGAGCGTTACCCCAACCTTGCTTGAGCCCGAGTCCAGCGCCCCTTGGGAGCTCATCACCGCAGGTGACATTGCCCAATGCGACCTTTCGCCGCCCTCGGTTTCCAATGCTGAAAAAACGGCCAAACTGGTAGAGCGGCAATTGGTCGAGGCTGGCGCGAATGCCAATGTGCTGACGCTGGGTGACAATGTTTACCACATAGGCACTCTCACTGAGTTTAGATTCTGCTACCACCCAACATGGGGACGTTTTCTACCCAAGACCTTTGCCGTTCCAGGTAACCACGAATACGAAAACAAAGACGCCAACGGATACTTTGACTACTTCTCAGCCCAAGCAGGGCCCGACAAAAAGGGCTATTACCGCATCGACCACAATGGCTGGACTGTCTTCACACTAAACAGCAACATTGATGCCAGCGCTGCCTCTGCACAGGCGGCATGGCTCAAAGAACAATTGCTTAAAACCAAGCCCTGCGTTTTAGCGGCATGGCACCATCCGCGTTTTAGCTCTGCTTCTCGGGGCGACAACACCTTGATGGCGGACATGTGGGAAATATTGGACAAAGCCAAAGCTGACATCGTGCTCAATGGCCACGAGCATCACTACGAGCGCTTTGCGCCCATGACATCCACAGGCGCTAGCGCAGCAGGCGCTGGTCTGCGTTCTTTTGTAGTGGGCACAGGCGGAGCCGACAAATACGGCTTTGCCACCCCACGCGCCAACAGTGAAATGCGCATTGAAGACTACGGTGTGTTGCGCCTGAGCCTGCAAACTGGCAAGGCTGACTGGAAGTTCATCACCCCCGACAATGCAGTTTTGGACACCGGTTCGGCCACCTGCCGCAGCAAATAGAAAGATTGCCGCCGTCACAAAGCCTGTGGGGCGGCGCAGTCTGAGACAATAGGGGTATGAGCGCTGTCCTATCCCCCATCCCCTTGGTTTTGAAAAATGCCATCCCCAAAGTCGGTTTTGTAAGCCTTGGTTGCCCCAAAGCCCTGACTGATTCCGAATTGATCCTCACCCAACTGAGTGCGGAGGGCTACGAAACCTCCAAAACCTTTGAGGGCGCAGATTTAGTCATCGTCAACACCTGTGGCTTTATTGACGATGCGGTCAAAGAAAGCCTAGACACCATTGGTGAAGCACTCGCCGTCAATGGCAAAGTCATTGTCACCGGCTGCCTAGGCTCCAAAATGGTCGATGGCGCAGCCGATACCAGCGGCGGCACCAGCAGCGACAATTTGGTGCGCAAAATGCACCCCAGCGTGCTGGCCGTCACGGGCCCGCATGCCACGCAAGAGGTGATGGACGCGGTGCATTTGCATTTGCCCAAGCCGCATGACCCGTTTGTCGATTTAGTGCCAGCCTATGGAATCAAACTCACTCCCAAACACTACGCCTACCTGAAAATCAGCGAAGGCTGTAACCACCGTTGTACGTTTTGCATCATCCCCAGTATGCGCGGTGATTTGGTCAGCCGCCCGATTGGCGACGTGCTCAAGGAAGCGCGGGCCCTGTTTGAAGGGGGGGTGAAAGAGCTGTTGGTCATTAGTCAAGACACGTCAGCTTACGGCGTCGATGTGAAATACCGCATGGGCTTTTTTGATGGCCGCCCTGTGAAAAGCCGCATGCTCGACTTGGTGGAAGAGCTGGGCAAGCTGGCCGAGCCCTTTGGCGCTTGGGTGCGCTTGCATTATGTATACCCATACCCCAGTGTGGACGATGTGGTGCCGCTGATGGCTGCGGGCAGGGCGCTGCCCTACTTGGATGTGCCCTTTCAACACAGCCACCCCGATGTGCTCAAGCGCATGAAGCGCCCCGCTAGTGGCGAGAAAAACCTCGACCGCATTGCCCGCTGGCGCGAGGCCTGCCCCGAGATTGTGATTCGCAGCACCTTCATTGCCGGCTTTCCGGGCGAGACTGAAGCGGAGTTTCAGCATTTATTAGACTTCATGCAAGAAGCGCAAATTGACCGCGCTGGCTGCTTTGCTTACAGCCCTGTCACAGGCGCTGCGGCCAACGACATTCCTGGTATGCTGGCCACCGAGCTGCGCGAGGAGCGCCGTGCCCGCTTCATGGCTGTAGCCGAAGCCGTGTCGGCCGCCAAGCTGCAAAAGCGCGTGGGCGCCACCATGCAAGTGTTGGTAGACAAGGCTCCAGCCATGGGGAAAAAAGGCGGCGAAGGCCGCTCCTATGCCGATGCGCCCGAGATTGACGGCATCGTCAAGCTGCTGCCGCCCGAAAAAATCAGCAAACAACTCAAAGTAGGCGAATTCACCAAGGCCCGCATCGTGGGCACTGATGGGCATGATTTGGTGGCTTTGCCCATTTGACCCAATACCCTACGTATTTACCCTGATATGCCGCGCAGGTTGTGCTTACTGCGTCTGAATGCACTAAATTAGCGCTCGGTGGA
>JANOYR010000034.1:0-23336 GCA_031428975.1 Polaromonas sp.
CGGCTGCGGCCAACCTGCGCCCAAGCCTTTGTTGTGGTGCATCATGCCGCGAATAAGCACCGTGGCATCGATGCGGGCTTGGAGTTTTTGGGTCAACCCGGTGTTAGCGCGCAATGATATGCCGCCGGGGATACTTGCCAACACTACATTATTAGTAGCGCTATATGACAATGCGACGACGACATCTGCCTGTTTATTCGTTAAATCACGGACAAAGAAGCCTTTTTGCTGGCGCGCCTCGACCAAACCGCTGGCCACCAGCTGGTCATAGGCCGCCACCACGGTGTGGGTGCTCACCCCGTGGTGTTGGGCGCACTGGCGCACGCTGGGCAGGCGCGCGCCGCTGGCCAGCAGGCGGTTTTTGATGCGCTCAGAAAAACGCGCCACCAGTTGCTCGGTTAAGCTCAAAGTCGAAGAGCGCATCAACATATGATTGCCTTGATAAAAAAACTGTGTCAGCCAAAATACCAATACAGTTTAGCCTCTGATGCGCCCAACTGTATTGCCTGTGTATCGCAAGCTACTGTACATTCAAAGCCATGACTTGGCAAGAATTCACTGCATTATTAGTTTTGGCAACGGCCATGAGCTTCTCTCCTGGCCCCAATACCACCCTGTCGACCGCGCTGGCGGCCAACTACGGCCTGCGCCACGCTATGCGTTTTGTGTGCGCCGTGCCGGTGGGCTGGGGGGCACTGCTGGCGGTGTGCGCCGCTGGACTGGGCGGCTTGATTGTGGCCGTGCCCGCGCTGCGGCTGGGCGTAAAAGCGGTGGGCGTGGCGTATTTGTTGTGGTTGGCGCTCAAACTGTCGCAAACCAGCCGCCTGACTGAGGCCGATGCCTCGCGCCTGCATGTGACTTTTTGGCAAGGCGCTGCCCTGCAATTTGTCAACATCAAGGCTTGGATGCTAGCACTCACCATTGTGGCGGGCTGGATAGCGGGGCGTGAGGATGCGCTGCTGCGCTTTGCCATTGTGCTGCCGGTGATGCTTGGCTATGCGTTTTTGAGCAATTTGGCCTACGCAGGCATGGGTGCGCTGTTGCGAGACTGGCTCGCACGCGGAGCACGTTTGGTATGGTTTAACCGCGCCATGGCCGCCGTGTTGGTAGCTACAGCTGCATGGATGGGCACAATATGAGCATGACGCACGCACAAGACCGAGAGGCGTTGCTATGGGGGTCGATCGGCGTGATCTTGTTTGCCGCCACCCTGCCCATGACACGCCTAGCCGTGGGCGGCACTGACGCACCCCAGCTCTCCCCTTGGTTTGTCACCTTTGGCCGCGCTGCTGTAGCGGGGCTGCTGTCTATTGGCTATCTGTTGTGGCAGCGTAGCCGCGGCAGGCTCAAAGTGCCGGTACGCGCTGAATTTCCGTTGGTCGGCATCACCGCATTTGGCGTGATCGTCGGCTTTCCGCTGTTTCTGGCGCTGGCCTTGCGCTACGTGCCCAGCACGCATGGCGCAGTGGTGACCGCTTTGCTGCCGCTGTCCACCGCCGTGCTGGGTGCGCTGTGGTTCAAGCAACGGCCGTCCAAAGGCTTTTGGGCTTGCGCGTTGCTGGGTACTGGCTTGGTCTTGGGTTTTATGGTCTGGCGCGCTGGCGGCTTGTATCTGGGCGTAGCCAATATCTATCTCATCATCGCCATGACCACGGGCGCCTTTGGCTACATCGGCGGTGCACGGCTCACGCCGCGCCTGGGCTCTGAACAAACCATTTGCTGGGTGCTGGTCAGCGGCTTGCCATTGACGCTGCCAATGGCGTGGTGGTTTGCGCCCAGCGACGCCACTGCAGTGGCAGGCATGGCGTGGCTGGGCTTTACCTATGTAGCGCTGTTTTCGATGTGGATCGGGTTTTTTGCCTGGTACCGCGCTCTGGCATTGGGCGCTGTGCGGGTGAGCCAAATCCAGCTGATCCAACCCTTTTTAAGTTTGTTGTTTGCCGTGCCATTGGTAGGTGAACGGTTAGACGGTATGACCTTGGCCTTTGCCGTGGCGGTGATAGCCACGGTGTATATGGGCAAAAAAATGCCTGTAGGTAGCATTGCTGGAGCGTCAAAATGAACATGCACAACATACCGTTTGGCACGACTGACTGGTCCGGCATAGAGGTGGTCGAACACCCAAGTGGCAGACAACGCCGAACCGCACCGCTCTGAGTCGACCTTGGGAGCTACTTTGTTTATTGTTGATTGAAACGAAAGAATAGGAGAAAAACCATGAACTGGCAATTAGCAGCGCGCGCAGAGCGCATGAACCCTTCGGTGATCCGTGAGATTTTAAAAGTCACGGAGAAACCGGGGATTATCAGTTTTGCGGGGGGCTTGCCTTCACCCAAGACTTTTCCTATTGCGGCTTTTGCCGATGCCTGCGCCAAAGTGCTGCGTGACGACGGCGCGGCTGCCCTGCAATACGCGGCCAGCGAGGGTTTCCCTGCGCTGCGCCAGTGGGTGGCCAAGTCCCTGCCCTGGAGCGTGGACCCGGACCAAGTGCTGATTACCACGGGTAGCCAGCAGGCGCTGGACTTGGTGGCCAAAATATTGATCGACAAAGACTCGCGCGTGTTGGTGGAAACGCCCACCTACCTTGGTGCGTTACAAGCTTTCACACCTATGGAGCCTGAATATATTGCTATCAATAGCGATGCAGATGGTATAGACGTGAACGACCTGCGCGCCAAAGCCAAGGGTGCGCGCTTTTTGTATGTGCTGCCCAATTTTCAAAACCCCACTGGCAACACCATGACCGAGGCGCGCCGGGTAGCGCTGAGTGCGGCCGCAGCTGAGCTTGGGTTGCCCATACTAGAAGACAACCCCTACGGCGATTTGTGGTTTGACACGCCACCGCCGCTGCCGCTCACCGCACGCAACCCACAGGGCTGCATTTACATGGGGAGCTTTAGCAAAACGCTGGCGCCCGGCCTGCGGCTGGGCTTTTTGGTAGCGCCCAAAGCGCTCTACCCCAAGCTCTTGCAAGCCAAGCAAGCGGCCGACTTGCACACCCCCAGCTTCAACCAGCGTCTGGTGGCTGAGGTGCTCAAAGACAACTTTTTAGACCACCACGTGCCCACCATTCGCGCGCTGTATAAATCGCAGCGCGATGCCATGCTGGCCGCGCTGGCGGCCCACATGCCCGCAGGCATCACATGGAATACACCAGCCGGGGGCATGTTTTTGTGGGTGAATTTGCCCAAAGGCATGAACGCAGTGAGCCTGCTGCCATTGGCTGTAGACAAAAATGTGGCCTACGTGCCCGGCGCGGCTTTTTACAGCGGTGCAGCGCAAGAGCATACCCTGCGCCTTTCCTTTGTCACGGCAAGTGTTGAGCAAATCAATGTGGGCATTGCGGCGCTGGCGCAGGTGTTCAAAGAGGCCATGCCATGACGCAAAGTTTGCATTTTTGGGGGCGCATGAGCTCCATCAATGTGCGCAAGGTGGTGCTTTGCGCACAGTGGCTAGACTTAAAATTTGAGCGCACCGATGCTGGGCGGCAATTTGGCATCGTTAAAACCCCCGCGTATTTGGCACTCAACCCCAATGCCATGATTCCCGTCATGGAAGACGGCGATTTTGTGCTGTGGGAAAGTAATGCGATTGTGCGTTATTTGTGTGCCAAGCATGCGCAAGACACGCTGTATCCCACTGATTTGCAGCTGCGCTTTGATGCCGAGCGCTGGATGGACTGGCAGCAAACTACGCTGAACAAAGCCAGCGGCGCGGCCTTTACACAGTGGATTCGCACGCCACCCGAGCAACGCGATATGGCGCAAATCCACGCCTCGGTGGCCGCCACTGAGCCGCTGCTGGCCATGTTGGATGCGCACCTGCACACGCGGTCCTTTATGGTTGGCGCTGCGGTCACCATGGCGGATTTTCCGATTGCCTGCGAGATTGACCGCTGGTGGGGATTGCCCGCAACCAACCCTGCCAACGCTTCCAGTAGCTACCCCCATATCCAGCGCTGGTATGGCAACATTAGCGCACACCCTGCGAGCAGCACCGTGCTCAACCTACCGCAAACTTAAACCCTCAAAAAAATTGGCACCACACATGAAAACCCGCCCCTACCAAGTCTTAGATGTATTTACCAACAAGCCCTACATGGGCAACCCCTTGGCCGTGGTGCTAGACGGCAGTGGCCTGAGCACCGCACAGATGCAGCAATACGCCCAGTGGACGAATCTGTCGGAAACCACGTTTGTGTTGCCACCCACACAGCCGAGCGCCGACTATGCGGTGCGCATTTTTACCCCCGGCGGCGAGCTGCCGTTTGCAGGCCACCCCACGCTGGGCACCTGCGATGCGTGGCTGAGCGCGGGCGGTGTGCCCAAGCAGGCAGGCGTGGTGGTGCAAGAATGCGCCGTGGGCTTAGTGACCATTAGCAACAGCAGCGCGCGGCGCGCATTCACAGCACCGCCTTTTAAGCGCAGCGCTCCTGCGCCCTCAGCGCTGGCACAGGTCTGCGCCGCTTTAGGCCTGAAAGCTGCGCAACTTCGCGTGGCACAAACGCTGGATGTCGGCACACCGTGGCTGGCGCTCTTGCTGGACAGCCCACAAACCCTGCTTAGCCTCACGCCCGACCATGCAGAGCTGAAAAAAATCGGCATTAAAGTGGGCGCAGCAGCAGTGTATGAATCACGCGAGGATGCGCAGCTAGAGGTGCGCGTGTTTGCCGCCGCCACAGGGGTAAACGAAGACCCAGCCACTGGCTCACTCAACGCGCTCTTGGGGCAATGGCTGATTGCCGACGGCCTGATGCCACGCCAATATGTGGCCGCGCAGGGCAGTGCCATGGGGCGCGACGCGCGTATCCATATTCGCGCTGAAGGAGAGGCAATTTGGGTGGGTGGCGATGTGGTGCGCTGCATATCGGGCACGGTGGATCTATGAGCACGTACGATATGAAGTCACAAATCGACCACTTGGTGATAGCCGCGCAAACACTGGAGCAAGGCGTGGCGTGGTGCGAGGCCACGCTGGGTATTACGCCCAGCGCAGGCGGCGAGCATGCACTGTTTGGCACACACAACCGATTATTCAAAATCGCCACGCCGGCACACCCGCTGGCTTATTGTGAAATCATCGCCATTAACCCCGATGCCACACCCAAACACCCCGGCAAGCGCTGGTTTGATTTGGACGATGCGGCCCTGCGTGCGGCCATAGCCTTAGAGCCGCGCTTGGTGCATTTTGTGGCCAATACGCCCAATGTACACACTGCATGTAGCGCCTTAAAAGCCATTGGTATTGAACGCGGTCCTGCGCTGCAAGCAAGCCGCCATTCAAGCAAAGGCATGCTGCACTGGCAAATCACCGTGCGCGATGATGGCCAGCGGCTCATGCAGGGCATGCTGCCCACACTCATTGCGTGGGGCCTGGCAGGCGACAAAGAGCCGCTGCGCCTGCACCCGCGCAACAGCCTGCCCCGCTCGGGCGTGTCGCTGCACAGCATCACTTCCAGCCACCCAGAAGCATCAGCGCTGCAAACAGCCTATGCTGCGATAGGCCTTGCGGGTGTTTCGGTAAACGATGGCCCAGCCAACTTGGTAGCCATATTAAACACCCCCAAGGGAATGGTGCAACTGCACAGCCAAGGAGTTTAAACATGCTGCAATTACCCGAACTCGCGCTTTTTGCTTTGGCCACAGCCATCATGGTGTTCACACCGGGGCCCAATATGGTGTATTGCGTCTCGCGCACGCTTTGCCAAGGCCGCAGTGCGGGCTTGATTTCTTTGGCTGGCGTGCAGATGGGCTTAGTCACACATATTTGCGCAGCAGGTTTGGGGCTCACAGCATTACTTCTGGCTATGCCCATGGCGTTTGACATCATCAAGTTTGCGGGCGCGGCCTACCTGCTGTGGCTGGCTTGGCAAGCGGTAAAGCCCGGTGGCAAATCGCTTTTTCAAACCCGTGAAATGCCTGCGGACAAGCCCGCCACATTGTTTCGCATGGGCTTGGTCACCAATTTGCTCAACCCCAAAGTAGCGATGTTCTTTTTATCCATCTTCCCGCAGTTTTTGCACCCTGAGCGCGGCGCACTGTGGGTGCAGGTGCTGCAACTGGGCGTGTTGCAGGTGGCGGTGAGCGCCAGTGGCAATGCACTGGTGATATGGGGCGCTGCGGGCATTACCCGCTTTTTAGAGCGCAGCCCCAGCTGGCTGGCAGCGCAGCGCTATGTCATGGGCACGGTGTTGGCAGGGTTGGCGCTGCGCATTGCCACCACTACTAAAAACTAAACCAAGGCTATGGATATGCTCCCCAATTTACAAGACATCGAAGCGGCAGCACAAGTGGTGTACCGCTCGTTTCAGGCCACACCGCAATACCGCTGGGGCCTGCTCTCTGAGCGCTTGGGCACCGACTGCTGGGTCAAACACGAAAACCACACCCCCGTGGGTGCATTCAAAATCCGTGGTGGTCTGACGTATTTTGACCAACTGGCCAAGCGCGGCGCACTGCCGCGCGAGGTGGTCAGCGCCACACGCGGCAACCATGGCCAAAGCATTGGTTGGGCAGCGCGGCAGCATGGTGTGCCCTGCACCATTGTGGTGCCGCACGGCAACAGCCTAGAAAAAAATGCCGCTATGCGCTCCCTTGGCGTGGAATTGATTGAACACGGCGCAGAGTTTCAAGAAGCACGCGAACACGCCTTGGCGCTGGCGGAGCAGCGCAGCGCACACATGGTGCCCAGCTTTCACGCCGACTTGCTGCGCGGTGTCAGCACCTATTGGTGGGAGTTTTTCAAAGTCGTGCCTGCCATGGACGTGGCCTATGTGCCCATTGGCCTAGGCTCGGGCGCTGCCAGCGCCATTGCCGCCAAAGTAGCGTTGAACCACCCCGTCAAAATTGTGGGTGTGGTGAGCAGCCATGCCACCACCTATGCAGACTCCATCGCCGCAGGCCGCATTGTTGAATCTCCCGTCAGCACCCAGCTGGCCGACGGCATGGCCGTGCGCCGCGCCGACCAAGCCGCCCTCGATGTATTAATGGCGCACATTGACCACATCGTGCAAGTAAGCGATGCCGAGGTGGCCGATGCCATGCGCGCCATTTATACCGACACCCACAACGTGGCCGAAGGCGCAGGAGCTGCCAGCTTTGCCGCCGCCATGCAAGAGCGCGCCATCCTGCGCGGCAAGGTGGTGGGCACCACACTGTGTGGCGGCAATGTGGATGCAGCGGTGTTTGCGAAGGTGTTGGCTTCGTAGTTTGTTAATGTGAATTCCTGCAAAAGCAAGAAAATTTCTTGCTTTTGCAGGAATTTGGTATTGCAATTGCACGCTTGGCTTGGACACTGGGGCGACAGCATCCAGCGCCATACGCTTGCACAATACGCAGCATGGGTACACTTTATTTAATACGACACGGCCAAGCCAGTTTTGGCGCGGCTGACTACGACAACCTGAGCACGCTAGGCCACAAGCAAGCCGTGCGCTTAGGCGAATATTTCAAATCCAAGGGCATGGCGTTTGACGGCGTGCTGGTGGGCACGCTGCGCCGCCATGCGCAAACTTACGCAGGCATTTGCGAAGGCGCGGGCTTTGCCTATCCCCCGTTGCTGTGGCCGGGGCTCAACGAATACGACTCCGAGGCCGTGGTAAAAGCCATACACCCCGAACCACTGTCCACCGAGCGCAATGCCGACACCTACCGCCAGCATTTCAGAATTTTAAAAACTGGCCTAGCCGCATGGATGCAAGGCAAAACCCAGCCCGTGGGCATGCCCAGCTATCCAGATTTCGTCAAAGGCGTAAGCAGCGCGCTAGACCATGTGCGCGAGCAGTTTGCCAACAACGAACAAAGCAAAGTCTTAATCGTCAGCAGCGGCGGCCCCATCAGCACCGCTGTGGGCCACATCCTAGGCACCAGCCCCGAGACCACCACCGAGCTGAACCTGCGCATCCGCAACAGCAGCATCACCGAATTCGCCTTTACGCCCAAACGCCACATGCTGGTGACCTACAACACCCTGCCGCATTTGGAGGAACTGCCCGATTGGGTGACGTATGCGTGACGGTGCATGGCTTTGCTGAATAAAGCTACGATGTAAGCGACAATTGCAAGTCGCATAGTCCCCACCGTATTACAGCAAGCAACCCATGAGCCTCGTCAAGTCCAAACAGCGCGTTGCCGACCACGGCGAGGTCTTCACACCGGCTTGGATGGTGGAAGCCATGCTTGACTTGGTGAAAAACGAGACTGAGCGTATTGACGCTCGCTTTTTAGAACCCGCTTGCGGCAGCGGCAACTTTATGGTGCAAATCCTGCGGCGCAAGCTAACAGCCGTAGAGCTCAAATACGCCAAGCATGACTTCGAGCGGCAACATTACGCGCTACTGGGGCTGATGTGCATCTACGGCATTGAGCTGCTGGCCGACAACATTGCCGAATGCCGCGCCAACGTGCTGGACGTATTTGCCGACTACCTCCAACTGGACGAGGCGGACGACTTGTATTTGGCTGCTGCGCATGTGCTGTCAGAAAACTTGGTGCATGGCGACGCGCTGACCATGCGCAGCGTGGGCGATCAGGCAGGCCAGCCCATCAGCTTTGCCGAATGGGGCTATCTGGGCAAAGGCAAATACCAGCGGCGCGACTTCTTGTTTGACGTGCTGACTGGCTCGTCAAAATTCAGCGAAGAGGGTTCGCTCTTTGCTGACTTGGGCAAGCATGAAATTTTCACCCCCATCAAAACCCACCCGCCCATGACGGTTCGTGAGCTGGCCGCTTTGCAAGAGGCGACCGTATGAACCAACAGGTGTCTTTTACCCTGCGCAGCCGCAACCCCGATGTGCTGACCTGCATTGCCAACCTGTCAAACGACGAGGTTTTTACCCCGCCCGAGCTGGCTGGTCGCATGCTAGATAGGGTAGCCGAGGCTTGGGGTAATGACCACGATGGTGCCAACCTGTGGGCTGACAAGACGGCGCGGTTTTTGGATCCGTTCACCAAATCAGGCGTTTTTCTGCGCGAGATCACCAAGCGGTTAAACGAGGGCTTGGCTCAGCAGCTCCCAGACCTGCAAGAACGTGTCAACCACATCCTGACGCAGCAAGTGTTTGGCATAGGCATTACGCAGATCACCAGTTTGCTTGCGCGGCGCAGCGTGTACTGCTCCAAGTACGCCAATGGTACGCATTCGATTGTCAAGAGCTTTGACAATGATGCAGGCAATATTTGGTTTGAGCGTACTGAGCACACATGGAATGAAACGAAGTGCACTTATTGCGGTGCGCCGCGTTCCATCTTTGAACGCAAGCTTGGGCTTGAGACCCATGCTTATGCTTTCATTCATACCGACGATATCAAAGCTCGGTTAGCAGAGCTATTTGGAGACCATATGCAGTTTGACGTGATTATCGGTAATCCACCGTACCAAATGACAGGTGGCGCGGGCGGAAGCAGCGATTCTTCGATTTACCACCTATTCGTAGAGCAGGCGCAGAACCTTGACCCTCGATATCTGAGCATGGTTGTGCCTTCTCGTTGGCTGGCTGGTGGTCGTGGGCTTGACAACTTCCGAGCCTCGATGCTTGGTGATGGACGCCTCCGCAATTTGGTCGATTTTCCTGCTTCGAAAGAGACTTTTCCCGGCGTTGAGATAAAAGGTGGAATCTGTTACTTTCTCTGGTCTAAGGATTACAGTGGAATGTGCGAGGTCACGGTTACACAAGATCAAAAATCTACAACAGCTATTCGTGACCTTGGAGAATTTGACGTCTTTGTTCGCGACCCTCAAGGCGTTGCAATTCTGAACAAGGTTCGCGCGAAGGGCGAACCTTCTATTACAGAAATTTTGTCACGAGATACACCTTTCGGAATTCCATCTAACTTTGAGGAATTTCATGCGCGGGAGCGCGTTGGTGATGTACCTTTGTGTTTGATACAGAGAATGAAACGGAAGATTGGGTACGTTGCAAGGCACAGCATCACTAAGAATGCTGACTTAATTGACACCCATAAAGTGTTGCTACCGAAGGCGTACAACGGGGGCGATGCCAGACCACATCAAATTGTGGGCAAGCCAGAGCTAGCGCTTTCGCCATCGGTATGTACGCAATCCTATATTTTTCTGCGTTTTGACAGCGAGCGCTCAGCGCAGAGCGCGCAGTCCTACTACGCGACAAGATTTTTTCGGTTTCTTGTTTCACTTCGCAAGATTACGCAAGATGCGCTTCACTCCACATACACGTGGGTACCTATGCAAACATGGGATCGCACTTGGACGGATGCAGAACTCTACGAAAAGTACGGAATTACAAACGACGAACAGTCATTCATCGAATCTCAGGTGAGACCAATGAATTTGGAAGTTGCCGCTGATGAGTAAGCCCACGACTGACAAAATCCTCGTCCCCAAGCCCGATGCCCTCTTCGGGCGCGTCGCCGCCATCCTAGATGAGGCGCGGGGTAATGTGGTTCGGGCGGTGAACACCCAGATGGTGCTGGCCTACTGGTTGATCGGGCGCGAGATTGTGCAGGAGTTGCAGGGGGGTGAAGAGCGGGCGGCGTATGGCAAGCAAGTGGTTGAGACGCTTTCAGTGCGCTTAACGGAACAATACGGGAAGGGGTTTTCCGCACAAACGCTTTGGAAATTCAGGTTGTTTTATCAAGCCTTTTCTAGTCGTTTCCCAAATCTATCCCCAGTGGGGAGAGATTTGGCAGCGATCGAGAAAATGTCCCTGTTGGGGATAGAAATGGATAAGCAGAGAATTTCCCACGCGGCGATTGGAGAATCTGCGCAAGGTTTTTCGCCACAACTCTCTTGGTCGCATTACCGCGCCCTGATGCGTGTGGATAACGTGGTAGCGCGCGATTTCTATGAGCGTGAAGCCATTGCATGCGGCTGGTCAAAGTTGCAACTAGAACGGCAAATTCACAGTTTTTACTTTGACCGCATTGTGGCCAACCATGGCCAACAGGGGCTGCTGAGCGTTGACAGAGCCCGCCTTTCCGGAGAGTGGGTTGAGCCATCGCAGGTGCTCAAGTCGCCCTTGGTACTGGAGTTTTTGGGTCTGCCCGACCCGCCGCATCTGCATGAAAACCGGCTTGAGCAGGCCATCATCGACAATTTGCAAAACTTTTTGCTAGAGCTTGGCAAAGGGTTTTCTTTTGTGGCACGCCAAAAACACATACGTTTTGGTGACCAAGATTATTACGTTGATCTGGTTTTCTACAACTACGTCTTGAAATGTTTTTTGCTGCTAGATCTGAAAATGGGCAAGCTGACCCACGCCGATGTCGGGCAGATGGATGGCTATGTCAGGCTGTATGAAGACCAGTTCAAAATCCCAGGCGATAACCCCACCATTGGTCTGCTGCTGTGCTCAGACAAAACCGAAGCGGTGGCTAAGTACTCGATCCTGAGCGAGAGTAAGCAAATTTTTGCCTCGAAATACATGCTGAGCCTGCCAACCGAAGACCAGTTGCGACTAGAAATTGAGCGGGAACGCCGGTTGATTGAATCTGCCCTAGAGGACCGTGCCGATGAATAAGCCCAGCATCGACGAAGTCCTGACCCCCAAGCCTGAAGCCCGCCCGCGCATCTACGCCTATGCGATTGCCGATGCCGCGCACCAAGGCCAACTCAAGGTGGGGCAGACCACGCGGGACGTGAGGCGACGGGTGGCCGAGCAGCTCAAGACCGCTGCTATCACGAACTACCGCATTGAGCTAGACGAGCCCGCCGAGCGGGAGGACGGCAGCATTTTTACTGACTACGAGGTGCGCGACGCGTTGGTCAAAAAGGGCTTTGAGAAAGTCACGCTGGAATGGGTGCGTTGCACGGTGGCTGATGTGAAGACCGTGCTGACCGAGTTGCGCAGCGGCAAGCCGTTGAGCGGCACACACCACGAAAATTTTGGCTTACGCGACGAGCAACTTGATGCGGTCAACAAAACGCTAGATTACTACCAGTCGATCTGGGCAGAGGATGCCAATGCCGCGCCGCGCTTTTTGTGGAACGCCAAGATGCGCTTTGGCAAAACATTCACCGCCTATCAACTGGCCAAAAAGCTACAGACCAAGCGCGTGCTGGTATTGACCTTCAAGCCTGCGGTGGAGGACGCTTGGCAGACAGATTTGGAAAACCATGTGGATTTTGATGGCTGGCAGTATTTGTCGCTCAAGTCAGATAGCGCGCCTGAGCTGGTGGACAACAGCCGACCCATGGTGTACTTTGCATCTTTTCAGGACGTGCTGGGGCGCGACAAAGAGACGGGCAATATCAAGCCGCGCAATGAATGGATTCACACGGTGAACTGGGACTTGGTGGTGTTTGACGAATACCACTTTGGTGCCTGGCGCGACACGGCCAAGGAGTTATTTGAGGGCGAAGACGATGCCGTTGGCAAAAAAGAAACCAAGCTGGAATATGCGGGTGAGCTAGATGGCGTGAACGAAGATTTGAATGTGTTGTCGAATCAGGAAACGGAGTTTTTGCCCATCACCACCCGAGCGTATTTGTATTTGTCGGGCACACCGTTCAAGGCACTGGCCACAGGCGAGTTCATTGAAGAGCAAATCTTTAACTGGACCTATACCGACGAGCAGCGTGCAAAACAAGCATTTGCTGACCAGCACCCTACCAAGCGCAACCCTTATGCCGCATTGCCGCAAATGCGCCTGCTGGCCTACCAGATGCCCGACGAGTTGCTGGCGATTGCCAGCGGCGGCGAGTTTGACGAGTTTGACCTGAATTCTTTCTTTGAGGCATCCGGCACAGGAGCGGAGGCGAAGTTCAAACACAAGAGCGATGTGCAAAAGTGGTTGGACATTATTCGCGGTGGGTATGCAGCACAGTCGGCGGAGCTGTTGAAGACGGGCACACGCCCACCGTTTCCGTATTCAGACGTGCGCTTGTTGCCGTATTTGCAGCATTCGTTCTGGTTTTTGCCCAATGTGGCGGCTTGCCACGCTATGGCGAATTTGCTGGCTGAGCGGCACAACACCTTTTGGTTTGGCTATCAGCTTATCGTGGCCGCAGGCAGCGCGGCTGGCATTGGACTGGAGGCGCTGCCGCCCGTGCGCAGAGCCATTGGCAGCGGGTTTGACACCAAAACCATCACGCTGTCATGCGGCAAGCTGACTACGGGGGTGACGGTGGCGCAGTGGGCGTCCATCCTCATGCTGCGCAACTTGAAGTCGCCTGAGACATACTTTCAGGCGGCATTTCGGGTGCAGTCGCCGTGGTCCATCAAAAACCCGAACGGCGACAACCCGAACGAGGAGGAAATCCTCAAACCGGTGTGCTTTGTGTTCGACTTTGCGCCCACACGGGCGCTGCGTCAATTGTCTGAATATGGCATTGGACTGTCGCCCAACGAGACCAACCCCGAAAACGCGGTGCGAGATTTAGTGGCCTTTTTACCTGTGCTGGCTTTTGATGGCGCCAACATGACGCAGATCGACGCGGGCGGCATTTTGGACATTGCCATGGCGGGCACATCGGCCACACTACTAGCCCGAAAGTGGGAAAGTGCCCTGCTGGTGAACGTAGACAACGGCACGCTGCGCCGCATTTTGGACAACCCCGAGGCCATGGCAGCGGTAGACCGCATTGAGGGCTGGCGCTCGTTAGGCGACAAGGTCATTGAAACCATCATCAACAAAAGTGATCGGGTCAAGGCGCTGAAAAACAAAGCCAAAGAGGGCAAGCTATCTGCCAAAGAGAAGAAGGAGTTGACAGCCGAAGAGCGGGAATACAAATCCAAACGCAAGATGGTGCAGGAAAAACTGATCAAATTTGCCACCCGCATCCCAGCGTTTATGTATCTGACTGACTTTCGCGAAAATACGCTGCGTGATGTCATTACCAAGCTGGAGCCTGCGTTATTTCAAACCGTGACCGGGCTGACGGTGCAAGATTTCCACCTATTGGTGCAGCTCAAGGTGTTCAACACCGAGCAGATGAATCAGGCGGTGTTTGCTTTTAGGCGCTATGAAGACGCATCACTGCGTTACACTGGCATCGAAAGCCATGATGGACTCACACACTACGGCCTGTATGACACCGTGGTGGCAAAAGACTAAAGGCTGCATCGTTTCTGCTACAGCTACTTTGCTGGCTGAAGGCTTTCACCCCTGCCAAACCCCAAACCCCCGCGCTTGCAGCGCAATCGCCATCTCCACCTCCATCTCTTTTGCCCCTTGGTACGCCATCGGGTTAAAGCGCTCGTAGAGTTCTGGCAGCAGGCGCACGCCGTAGTCGGTGACAAATTTATTGGCTTGGATGCCTGCTTTGTGTTTGTCAAAGCGGGTGTCGGGGTCTAGGCCTGTCATGCCTACGTAGACGAAGGGTTTGCCCATTTCATAATCGGGGTTGCAGCGGCGAAATTTGGCGCTGTTCCAGACACGGTCGTCTAGCTCGATGACATACACATGGTAGTGGTGGCTTTTGGGAAGCTTGCGGCTAGGGGTGGCTAGAGCGGTGGGCGCAGCCTTGGGCGCGGGGGTTGCCACGGCAGATTCTCTAGTCTTGGTTTTTTAAGGCCAACGCCAATTCATACAGCGCATTGCGCGGCTCGCCCGTGATCTCGGCGGCTAGTTTTACGGCGGTTTTGGTGGGCAGCTCGGCCAACAGCAGTTGCAAGACGCGTTGGCCTTGGTTAGCTTGCGCGGCCTCGGGCGCTCGGGGGTGAATCAGCAGGGCGAATTCGCCGATGCTGCGGTGCGCATCTAGCGCCATCCATGCGGCCAAGTCTTGGGCGGGGATGGTGGCTATTTCTTCAAACTGCTTGGTGAGCTCGCGGCCTAGGGTTACGGGGCGTGCGCCCAGTGCGGCCAGCGCGGTGGCCAGCGCTTCGATGCGGTGTGGCGCTTCTAGCAAAACCACGGCGCGGGGCTCTGCGCTGATGTTGGTGACTTGGGTTTCGCGCTCTTTGGCTTTGCTGCTTAAAAAGCCTTGAAAAATATAAGCACCATCGCCTTGGGCCACGCCCGCCACGCTCAGCAGAGCGGTGACGCTGCTTGCACCGGGCAAAGGCAACACGCGCAGGCCTGCGCCGCGCACGTCGGCACACAGGCGTGCGCCGGGGTCGCTCACACCGGGGGTGCCTGCGTCGCTCACATAGGCCACGCGCTCGCCGGCTTGCAAGCGGGCAATCACAAGCAGCGCGGCCTCGTGCTCATTGTGTTGGTGGGCGGCTAGCAGGGGCTTGGTGATGCCGTAAATGCGCAACATGCCTTGCGTGTGGCGGGTGTCTTCGCAGGCTATGGCGTCCACTGTGGCCAGCACATGCAGAGCGCGCAGGCTAATGTCGGCCAAATTGCCAATGGGCGTGGCCACCACATAAAGCGCACCCGTGGGGTAGGTTTGCGCACCAGCAGCCTGCTGGGCAGCGTCTAGGGCGAGAGAAAAGGAGGCGTTCACTGCGTGGCTTTCAAATGGCTCAATCGGGGGGGCATTGCTTGAGTTGGTGGGGCAAACGGGTTGGCTAAGGCTGCTTACCCCCTATTACACTGGAGTCCATGACCTACGCCAACCGCACCCCCCAGAGCATACAGCCTGCACAAGTGAATCCTAGCGCCCAGCTAAGCACCAAAAAGCGCGGCGACGCAGCCGAAGACGCAGCTTTAGCGTATTTGCAAAAAGCGGGGTTGCTGCTGGTAGTGCGTAATTTTGCCACGCCTGGGCGCGGTGGGGGCGAGGTAGATTTGATCATGCGTGCGCCCGACACTACGCTGGTATTTATAGAGGTGCGGGCGCGGCGCAGCGCCAGCCACGGCGGGGCGGCAGCGAGCGTCAGCTTCACCAAACAGCGGCGCATCACCTTTGCAGCGCGGCATTACTTGATGCGCCTGGGTGCGCCACCGCCATGCAGATTTGACGTGGTGGCGGTAGAAGGCGTGGGCGATGCGCAAAGCATAGAATGGTTCAAAGCGGCTTTTGATGCCACTGCTTACTAAAAGCTTTACCTGCAAGACACCAGAAAATCATTCTTTGCCCCAAAACTGATAGCACACCGCGCTATGATGATGCCCATGCTCGAACAACAGATTGAAAAGCACTTCATTGACAGTGCAGACTTGAAATACCAATCGGCACAAATTTTGTCGAAGCCCATTGCCCAAGCGGTGCAGGCGATGCTGGCCTGCGTCACCAGTGGCAACAAGGTGCTGGCCTGTGGCAATGGCGGCTCGGCATCTGATGCGCAGCATTTTGCCGCTGAGTTCGTAGGCCGCTACGAGCGTGAGCGGCCTGAACTGGCGGCTATAGCGCTGACCACCGATTCATCCATCATCACCGCTATTGCCAACGACTATGATTTCAGCGTGATTTTTTCGCGCCAAGTGCGGGCCCTGGGCACTGCGGGCGACGTGCTGCTGGCCATATCCACCAGCGGCAACTCTGGCAATGTGATTGCCGCCATAGAAGCCGCGCACGAGCGCGACATGGTGGTGGTGGCGCTGACGGGGCGCGGCGGTGGCAAAATTGGCCACATGCTGCGCGAAACCGATGTGCATATATGCGTGCCGCATGAGCGCACTGCGCGGGTGCAAGAGGTGCATATTTTGGCTTTGCATTGCATTTGCGACGGTGTTGACACCCAATTGTTAGGCGATTTGGAGAATCCTGTATGAAAAAACTCGTTGTGTCTTTGGCTATGGCCGGGTTGCTGGGCAGCGCACTCACCGCCTGCGTGCCTTTGGTGGTGGGTGGTGCCATGCTGGGCGGTAGCTTGGTGGCCACCGACAGGCGCACCTCCGGTGCGCAGCTGGAGGACGAAGGCATTGAGCTACGCGCCAATGGCCGACTGCGCGAGAACGTGGGCGAAAGGGTGCATGTGAATGTGACCAGCTACAACCGCAAGGTGTTGCTCACGGGTGAAGTGCCGACCGAACAAGACAAAAAGCTGGTGGAGCAAATTGTCTCGCGGGTAGAGAATGTGCGCGAAATCGTCAACGAACTGGGCGTGCAGGGCAGCACCACATTGACCAACCGTTCATCGGACGCACTGGTCACGGGCCGTGTGAAAGCGGCCTTGGTCGATGCCAAAGACCTGTATGCCAATGCCTTCAAAATATCTACCGAGCGCGGCACTACCTATGTGATGGGCCGTGTGACGCAACGCGAAGCCAACCGCGCTACCGAGGTGATTCGCAGCGTGAGCGGTGTGCAAAAACTGGTGCGGGTGCTGGAAATCATCAGCGAAGAAGAATTGCTTCGCGCCCTGCCGCAGCCACCTAAGCCCGAGCAAAACACCAAGCCTGCTGGTAACTAAGCCGATTCTGTGTAGGCAAAACTCTGCGCACTGGCGTGCGGCCAATACAGCTTGAACACGCCATGCAGAGATGCAATGTCTTCGGTGAGCAATGCGCCCACTGGGATTTGCGGCACAAGGTTCACCAGCAAGCGCACCTCGTTTTCGCTAACGCGGCGCACAATGTGGTGTGAGGTGATGTCGCTCGGGTGCATCAGCCCCGCAGCTTGCACAATCTCACGCAGTGCCTCCAGCGTTTGCTGGTGAAAATTAAAAACACGGTCTGACTTGCTGGGCACATGCAAGGCTTTTTGGCGCACGGGGTCTTGGGTGGTCACGCCTGTGGGGCACTCCCCAGTGTGGCAGGCCTGCGCTTGGATGCAGCCTAGCGCAAACATAAAGCCCCTTGCGCTGTTGCACCAGTCAGCGCCCAGTGCCGTCATGCGGGCGATGTCAAAAGCGCTCACCACCTTGCCCGCGCAGCCCAGCTTAATGGCACTGCGCAGCCCCACACCTTTGAGGGTGTTGTGTACTAGCAGCAAGCCCTCTTGCAGGGGTGCACCCACATGGTCGGTAAACTCCAGTGGGGCAGCGCCCGTGCCGCCCTCAGCCCCGTCCACCACAATAAAGTCGGGGTGAATACCGGTTACCAACATGGCTTTGACAATGGCAAACCATTCCCAAGGGTGGCCAATGCACAGCTTGAGACCCACCGGCTTGCCACCCGACAATGCGCGCAGCTTGGCCACAAACTGCATCATCTCGATCGGTGTAGAAAACGCGCTGTGCGCTGCGGGCGACACGCAGTCCACCCCCACGGGCACGCCACGCGCATCGGCAATTTCAACCGTGACTTTGGGCCCTGGCAGCACTCCGCCGTGGCCCGGTTTGGCGCCTTGGCTGAGCTTGATCTCGACCATTTTGACCTGTGGCTCGGTGGCGTTTTGGGCAAACTTTTCTGCATTGAAACTGCCATCTGGGTTGCGGCAGCCAAAATAGCCAGAGCCAATTTCCCACACCAAATCACCACCATGCACGCGGTGGTGTTCGCTGATAGAGCCCTCGCCCGTGTCGTGGGCAAAGCCACCACGCTTAGCGCCCGCATTGAGCGCCAAAATAGCGTTGGCGCTCAGCGCCCCAAAGCTCATGGCCGATATATTGAACACACTCATGGCATAGGGCTGGGTGGTGCCCGCATTGCCCGCGCCCACGCTGACGCGAAAGTCGTGGTTGGCGATTTTGGTGGGGGCCATCGAATGGTTGATCCACTCGTAGCCATTTGCTGTCACGTCGAGCTGCGTGCCAAATGGCCGCTTGTCGGGCTCGCCCTTGGCACGCTGGTAGACCAACGAGCGCTGGGCGCGAGAAAACGGCGCGGCTTCATTGTCGCTTTCAATGAAATACTGGCGAATTTCGGGGCGGATGTATTCCAGCAAAAACCGAAAATGTCCAATCACGGGGTAGTTGCGCAACACCGACTTTTTGGTTTGCCGCAAGTCCGCCACGCCCAATGCCGTGAGGCCACCAAACAACAAAAAACTGAATAAGCCTTCTTGAAAAATAGCCAGACTAAACAGGCTTAATAAAAGCGCAAAAATGCACAGCCCCAATGCGCTGTAGCGCACCGGAAACAAGGCGTTGGCGCGGGCAATTTTGGCGGCGAAAGTGCTCATTGTTAAAAATGCTTTCCAATCGATTTAAACAAAAAACTGGCGCAGTATCTGCGCTGTGGCTTCTGGCAACTCTTCGGGAATGAAATGCCCAGCAGGAACGGCTTGGCCCGATACGCGCCCTGCGCACTGCGCTTGCCACAGTTCTAAGGGCTTGAACATTTTATTAACCACGCCGCGCTCGCCCCAAACCACCATGGTGTCACAGGCGATACGCTGGCCTTGCGCACGAGAGTCGCGGTCATGCACCAGATCAATGCCTGCGCTGGCGCGGTAGTCTTCGCACATGCTGGTTAAAGTGTCTATTTGGCCAAAGCAGCGCTCGTATTGGGCCAGAGCCGCTGGCTCAATGTAGCCCAAGCTTGTCGAGCCCCAGCCGCCTAGCTTGGCATGCAGGTAATGCTTCCAGTCATTGAAAATCATGCGCTCTGGCAGCGGGTGTGGCTGAATCAGGTGAAACCAGTGGTAGTAGGCGCGTGCAAAGGCCATGTCGGTGGCGTTGTACATGTCCAGCGTGGGGGCGATGTCTATCACGCAGAGTTTTTGCACGCGCTCTGGGTGGTCTAGCGCAAGGCGGTGCGCCACGCGGCCGCCACGGTCGTGGCCGCACAGATAAAAGCTGCTGTGTCCCAAGGCCGCCATCAAATCCACCGCATCTTGCGCCAAGCTGCGTTTGCTCATGGCTGCGTTGTCTGCGCTAACGGCAGGCTTGCTCGAATCGCCGTAACCGCGCAAATCGGGCATGACTAAAAAGAAATTGTCTTTGAGCAGCTGCGCCACCCGGTGCCACATCACATGGCTTTGCGGAAAGCCGTGCAAGAGCAGCAGCGCGGGTTTGGCCACGTTGCCGCCTGTTCGGGCGAAAATATCCACACCATTGACCCTGTGGTGCTGCGCAGAGAATCCGTCGAACCATTGCATTTTGTATCCTCGTAATTTGTCACCTTAAGCATACGCTATGTTTGCGGGTTGGTATGTTCCGTTTTTTGGGTTCAGATCAACCAGTTCCGTTCGGGCTGAGCTTGTCGAAGCCTTCGCGACCCCTTCGACAGACTCAGGGCGAACGGAGGTATTGTGGCGGTCTTGACCTGGCACAAAACGCAAGCCCATTTTTCACAGCATAACTGGCAAATATTCGGCCAAATAGTCATACACCGCGCGAATTCGCAGATTGCTGCGCACCTCGCGGTGTACGGCCAGCCACATGGGCAGAGGCGGCACTTTGAGCGCTGGCACGAGCTTAACCATATCTGGCTCGGCACGCCCCAAATAGTCGGCCACAAAGCCTATGCCCAAGCCCGCCCGCACGGCCTGCCATTGCACCACCATGTCATCCGTACAGAGACGAAAAATATGCTTTTTTACATCTGGCGCGTGTATTTGTATGCCCTTCAAAATTGCCTCGTCGGTGTCGCCACCAATCAAGTCGTGGCGCAGTAAATCAATGAGTTCTTTGGGGTGGCCACTGCGGTCTAAATAGCTTTGGTGTGCCCACGCGCCTACGCTGATTTGGCCGATTTTTTTGGCCACCAAACTGCCCTGCTCGGGGCGCAGCATGCGCACTGCAATATCGGCCTCGCGCAGCAGCAGGTTGCTCACGGCATTGCTCGATACCAATTCCACACGGATATCCGGCAGGCTTTTGCGCATCTGGGCTAATACGGGCGGCAGCAAATACGTGGCCACGGTGGTGCTGGCTGTGATGCGCACACTGCCAGCCGCGCTGGCATCACCCCCCGAGAGCGTGCGCGCCAAGCTGGCCGCGCCCGCCTGCATGGCCCGCGCAGACTCCAGCAGCGAGCGCGCCACCGCCGTGGGCAGCAGCCCCTTGCCTGTGCGCTCAAACAGCGCTGCGCCCAGCTGCGCCTCTAAATCGGCCATGTGCCGCCCCACGGTGGGCTGGCTCAGCCCCAGCTGCCGCCCTGCGCCCTGCAAACTGCCCTGCTCCATGACGGCTAAAAACGAGGCGATTAAATCCCAATTGAAGGTGTGCTGCATGGTGGCGTGGTGCTTATTGTATGCATTAGTGAATACGTTGTATGCATTTTTAGGCAATTGTGTATATGACGGTATTTTTACACAATCGCTCTATAGCTTTTAAAAAGGATTTTTATGCAAACTAAAACAGTATTGATTCTGGGGGCGCGTGGCCGATTTGGCCTGTGTGCCGCGCGTGCTTTTGCGCAAGCGGGCTGGCAGGTGCTGGCGCAAGCGCGGGGCACTGCTGGGCCTGCCATAGACGGCGTGCGCTGGCTGCATACCGATATAAACGACACGGCAGCCTTGGCGCAGCAGGCAGCGCAGGCCAGCGTGCTGGTGCATGCCATCAACCCCGGCTACAAGGTGGCCACTTGGGAGCGCGAGGCCTTGGCCAATCTGCACAGCAGCATGGCGCTGGCCAAGCGCCTGCAAGCCACGCTGATGTTTCCGGGCAATGTGTATCCATTTGGCGAGGATATGCCCGCTGTATTGACTGAGGACACGCCCATACAGCCCAGCAATGCCTTTGCCCGCATACGCGCTGACATGGAGCGCGAGCTGGCGCATGCCGCGCAATTAGCGAATCAAACTGGCGATTCAACGCCCGCCCTGCGCAGCGTCGTCATCCGCGCAGGCAACTTTTTTGGCAGCGGCACAGGCTCGTGGTTTGATTTGGCCATGGTTAAAGATATCCGCAAGGGTGTGTTTTGCTTTCCTGGACCCATGGAGGTTGCCACGCCTTGGGCGTATTTGCCCGACCTGGCGCAGAGCTTTGTGCAGGTGGTACAGCGTGCGCAGCAGCTGCCCGCGCATGCGGTGTTTCATTTTGCGGGGCACACGCTCAGCGGCCACGACTGGGTGCGCGCCGTACAGCAAGCCGTGGTGGCCAAGGGCTGGTTAGCCCCGGGCAATGCACTGCGCGTCACCAGCATGCCATGGGGCGTGATGCGTGCACTGGCATGGGTCGTGCCCACATGGCGCGCCGTGCTCAGCCAACGCTACCTGTGGCTCACGCCGCATCGGCTAGACAACAGCAAGCTGCAGCGCCTGATTGGCGCAGAACCCCACACCAGTTTAGGCCAAGCACTGGCCGCTACTTTAGGAGCATGACTATGCCTACAAACACAAATTTCAGCATGAATAAACGCCAATTCATCCGCGTAGTAGGCGGCGGCGTGGTGTTTTCTGCGCTGGGCACGCACATGGTGGGCTGCATGCCCACATCGGCTTTTCCGGCGCAGGCGGTAGAAGCGTGGAGCAGTGCCGACGCGCAGACCGACCCGCGCCGCCGCGCCGTGGCCTATGCCATCACCGCGCCCAACCCGCACAACCGCCAGCCGTGGATGGTGGATTTGCGCGAGGCCAATGCCATCACTTTGTACCACGACGTAACCCGTATGCTGCCCGAGACTGACCCCTTTGGCAGGCAGATTTTGATAGGCCACGGCTGCTTTTTAGAGCTTTTGTGCATCGCATTGGCCCAATTTGGCTTGGGCGCAGACGTAAGCCTTTGGCCGCAAGGCCAATACCCCGCACCCATCAAAGACTGGGACCGCCGCCCGATTGCCCGGATCAGCCTGCGCCAAGGTGCGCAGCCTGACGCACTGTTTGCGCACATTTTGAATCGCCACACCCCAAAAACGCCTTTTGACACCGCGCGGCCAGTGGCTGACGGCCAGTTGCAAAGCCTGCTGGCAACCACCATGCCAAGCGCAATGACCGCAGGGGGCACAGTAGCCGCCGACAAGGTGCGCACCCTGCGCCAGCTCTGCCTGCAAGCGGCCATTATCGAGCTGTCTACCGAGCGGACCATGATGGAAAGCATGCGGCTCACCCGTGTGGGGCCCGATGAGATTTTGCAACACCGCGACGGCATATCGCTGAACAAACCCAGCATCCGTGCGCTGGCAGCTGTGGGCCTGTTTGACCGCACTGCCGCGCCCGCGCCCGGCTCCGCCGCTTTCAAAGGCGCAACAGATTTGTTTGAAGGCTACTGCAACAGCGCCATGGGCTTTGTGTGGCTAGCAGCGCCCAACACGCGCAACGCCCAAATACAAGTGGGCAGGCAGTATGTGCGCCTGCAATTGGCCGCAACGGCCCAAGGCCTGGGTATGCACCCAATGAGCCAAGCCCTGCAAGAATTCGCCGAAATGCGCGCGCATTATGCGTCTGCCCACCAACTGTGTTTGGGCAAACCTGCCCCCAGCAACGCGCAAGACACCACCCTGCACATGCTCTGCCGCCTAGGCTACACCCCAGAGCCTGCGCCAGCTACACCACGCAGACCGTTGGCGCAGTTTTTGGTGGCTTGAACTTTCTTCAAGGAAAATATTGCCAATGTCGCTGCTATATGGTCATAGTGTGCTACTAAATTATTAGCACTGCATGTGTCTAAAGCGTCCGAGCGGGCCAAATGGTTTGCCGCACTCCCTCATGCGGGAATACCCAAAATCGGTCGTGCGGCAAACCATTTGGCCCGCTCGGAC
>JANOYR010000035.1:0-20021 GCA_031428975.1 Polaromonas sp.
GGCATCGACGCCCGCAGCGGCCAAGAGCTCCACACGCTCTTCCGTGCCCTCGCCCACGCCCACCGCCGCGCCCACGCGCAGCTTGCCTTGGCTGTCGCGCGCGGCATTGGGAAAGCTGGTTTGCTTGGTGATGTCTTTCACCGTAATCAGGCCGCGCAGCTCAAAAGCATCGTTCACAATCAACACGCGCTCCAGCTTGTGTTTGTTTAAAAGCGCCTTGGCCTGAGCCGCGCTAGCGCCTTCTTGTATGCACACCAATTTGTCGCGCGGGGTCATGATCTGGGCCACGGAGATGTCCAAGCGCGTTTCAAAGCGCATGTCGCGCCCCGTCACAATGCCCACCACCTTGCCGCCATCGACCACCGGAAAACCGCTGATACCCAGCTGCTCGCTCAGCTCCATGACCGCACGCACGCTGTGTTGCGGGGTGATCACCACAGGGTCGCGCAAAATACCCGACTCGTGGCGCTTGACTTTGCGCACCTGGGCGGCCTGCTCTTTGGGGCTGAGGTTTTTGTGCACAATGCCCATGCCGCCCTCTTGCGCCATGGCTATTGCCAGACGCGCCTCGGTCACGGTGTCCATCGCGGCGGATACCAGTGGCAAATTAAGCAGGATGTTGCGTGAAAAGCGCGTTGCAAGGGAAGTGTCCTTAGGAAGGACTTCTGAGAACGCGGGGACGAGCAAGATGTCGTCAAAAGTGAGCGCTTTGCCTAGGAGGCGCATAGGAGAATCTCCAAAAAGTCGATTATACCCGTGGCAGCGCATTCGACTAGTACAAACCCTAGCGCTTTTGTTGGCAATTCAAGCCAACAAGCCTTTGGGCGCTGGGGCGGGCATTGTGACGACAAAAGGTAGCCACAGGGACACCAACGGCATGGAGATCTGTTTCCGAGCAGTTACACTTAAAGTATGCGACGTTCTATTGCCTCTGTGTTGGTCCGCTCTGTTTTAGTGAGTGCGGTGTTGGCTGCTAGTTGTGCCAGTGCGCACGCCCAATGGCAGTGGATAGGCAGCGATGGCCGCAAAGTGTTCAGCGACCAAGCGCCCCCCGCTGATGTGCCCGAAAAAAGTGTCGTCAAACGGCCGGGCGGCGCTAAGCCAACGGCGCAGGCCAATCCAGCTACCCCCCCCATACCCACACCAGCATCCGCACAAACGACTGGGGCTTCTGCCAAACCGGCAGCTGCCATTCCGCGCCTAAGCGGCAAGGACGCGGAGATTGAGAAAAAGAAAAAAGAAGCCGAAGCCGCAGAAGCCAACAAGAAAAAAGAAGCCGACGAGAAGCTGGCCGCCAACAAGGCCGAAAATTGCACCCGCGCCAAACGCAGTTTGGCCACCTACAATTCTGGGGTGCGCATTCAAACACAAAACGACAAGGGCGAGCGCGAGTTCATGTCCGACGAAAAACGCGCCGCTGACTCCAAGCGCGCACAAGAAGTGGTAGACGCTGATTGTAAATAGTTTACTATTAAAAAATAGCAAACTATGGCGTATTGACCGTGATACTGGCCAAATACGCCACTAACAAAATCAAGCCCTTCTAGCGGCCCAAAGCCACATAGCAGCTCCGCCCAGCACCATAGGCACGCACAGCCACTGCCCCATGCTCATACCCAAGCTGAGCAAGCCCAGATGCGCATCAGGCTCGCGGAAAAATTCGGCCACAAAGCGGAATATGCCGTACAGAAACAAAAACGCTGCCGAGACTTGGCCTGCCGCACGCTCTTTGCGGGCGTAAAGCCAGAGCAAAATAAACAGCAGCAAGCCCTCCATTAGCATTTGGTAAACCTGCGAAGGGTGGCGCGGCGCAGCGCCTGCGCCTCGGAAAACCATGCCCCAAGGCAACGCAGGATCAGCCAACCGCCCCCACAGCTCACCGTTGATAAAGTTACCCACGCGCCCCATCATCAGCCCCGTGGGCACACAGGGCGCTACAAAATCGGCCACCTGTAGCAAAGGCTTGCCCCGCGAGCGCGCAAACCAACCCTCGGCCACCACCACGCCTAACAAGCCTCCATGAAAAGTCATGCCGCCTTGCCACACATACAAAATTTCCAGTGGGTGCGAGGCGTAGTAGGCAGGCTTGTAAAACAAACAATAGCCAATGCGCCCGCCCAAAATCACGCCCATCACACCTAAAAACAAAATGTCTTCTACATCGCGCCGGCTCCAAGCTTGCGAGCCGCTCAGTTGGGCATACGGGGGATGGTTCAGGCGGCGAATGCCCAAAAACATAAACAGCCCAAAAGCGGCCAGATACGTCAGGCCATACCAGTGAACAGCTAATGGGCCCAGTTGCAGGGCGATCGGGTTGATTTGGGGGTGCAATAACATGGCCTTGATTTTGCCTCAATTTAAGCCCAACGCCAGAGGAGCGTTTTATATCTATTTTTGCCATTTTTAAAGGTGCGCTTGCTTAGGGGAAAACGCCGAGCACCGACAGCACCGCAACCAGCGAAGATACGAGCCATGAATCCAACCTCTACCCACCATGTTTGCGTCATAGGCGCAGGGCCCAGCGGCATTACCGCTGCCAAAAACTGCATTGCCGCTGGCCTGCAAGTCACCGTGTTTGAGCGCAACACCTTGGTGGGCGGCAACTGGGTGTTTAACTCGTCCACTGGCCACAGCAGCGTGCATGAAAACACCCACATCATCTCCAGCCGCGCTTGGAGCGAATACGAAGACTACCCCATGCCAGAGGGCTACCCAGCCTACCCGCACCACAGCCAGTTGCAGGCGTATTTTGAGAGTTATGCCAAACATTTTGGCGTGATGGAGCGCATTAAATTTGGCCACAGTGTGACAGCAGTTGAAAAAAATGCCAATGAAACTTGGCGTGTGGACTATCTGGACGACACGGGCGCCCAGCAGCGCATGCAGTTTAGCCACATGATGGTCGCCAACGGCCACCACTGGCATCCGCGCTGGCCTGAAATCAAAGGGGAATTTGCAGGCCAATACATCCATTCGCACGACTTTAAGGGGGTGGACGATTCGTGGCGCGGCAAGCGGGTGTTGGTGATTGGGGGCGGCAATTCGGCCTGCGACGTGGCGGTGGAAGCAGCGCGGGTGACGCACACGGTGCACCTGAGCATGCGCAGCCCGCAATGGTTTGTGCCCAAATTCATCTTTGGCAAACCCAGCGACGAATTCGCCAGCGGCAGCGCTTGGCTGCCCACTTGGGCGCGCCAAACCAGTTTTCAGTGGTTGCTGCGCCTTTTGCAGGGCAATTACCGCGACATGGGTTTGCCCGAAAACACCAAACCGCCCCTGCACGCCCACCCCACCCTCAACAGCGATTTGATCGACTACATTCGCCATGGTCGCATTGGCCCGCGCGGCGGCATTGCCCGCTTTGACGGCGCAGACGTGGTGTTTACCGACGGCAGCCGCGCCGCCTACGACACCGTGGTGGCCTGCACCGGCTTTGTCATCACGCATCCGTTTTTTGACAAACGCTTTATTGACTACAGCGCGGTCGACAAAACGCCTTTGTATTTAAAAATGCTGCACGCCCAGCACCCCAGCTTGTATTTCATTGGGCTGTTTCAGCCGCTGGGCTGCATTTGGCCCATGGCCGACATGCAGGCGCGGCTGGCTGTGCAAGAAATCATTGGCAAATGGCAGCGCCCTGCCGACTTGCCCGCCAAAATTGAACATGAAATGGCCAACCCCCACTTCAACTTTGACAAAGCGCCGCGCCACAGCACCGAGGTGGACTACCACCTGTTTCGCAAAGAACTGCAAGCTGCGCTAGCGCAGGCGGGCGTAGACATTGGCAAACCGCCGCCGCAGCGCAAAGGCGGGGTGAAACGCCCACAAGCCTTGCCAGCATGAGCATTGGGCCAATCACCCAATCATTTGTAGCGTCTCTAGCATCGTGCGCAGACCAACAGCTTCTAAGCCTGCGCCCAGCGGGTACGCCTCTCCAGCGGGGTACACCACAAAACGCCGCGCTGGCGCTATATCTTCACATGCGCTGTAAAAACCGCGCCTAGGCGGGCTGGCCATGCCGCGCTTGATTTCAATCGCCCACACGCCGTGGCCCGGCACATCCATCACCAAGTCAATTTCTGCGCCATTGCTTGTGCGATAAAACCCTGCGCTGGTGTTGATTGGCGCAGCGTTGAGCAGCGCCTCTATTACAAATCCCTCCCAACTGTTGCCCACTACCGGATGCGCCAACACCGCATCAAGCGAGGCAATGCCCAGCAGCGCATGCACCAGCCCCGAATCGCGGATATACAACTTGGGCGATTTCACCATGCGCTTGCCCACATTGCTATGCCATGGGGCAAGGCGGCGCAGCAGCATCAGGTCCACAAACAAATCCAAATAGCGATGCACCGTTTTAGCATCCAGCATCAAGTTTTTGCCCAGCATTGACACATCCAGCAAGCCGCCTTGTTGGTGCGCCAGCATCGTCCACAGGCGGCGCAGCGTCTCGGCCGGAATGCGCGTGCCGTAAGCCGGAATATCGCGCTGGAGATACGTGTTGATTAAATTTTGTCGCCAGATCATGCTTTTAGGCTGCGAACTGGCCAAAAAGCTGCTGGCAAACCCGCCCCGCAGCCACAGCGCATCTTGATCTACAGCCTGCAATTCAAGCGGCTGAAAAGGCGGCAACTCCAAGTAAGCAATGCGCCCCGCCAAGCTCTCGCCCGACTGCCTGAGCAACTCACCCGAGGCAGAACCCAACAGCAAAAATCGCCCTGCACTCAAACCCTTGCGCCGCCCTTGGTCAACCAAGCTGCGCAGCACCCCAAACAGATGAGGCATGTGCTGCACCTCATCCAAAATCACCAGCTTGTCTTCATGCGTCTGCAAATACGCCTGCGCATCCAGCAGCTTTTGCCTGTCATGCGGGCTTTCCAAGTCTAGATACATGCTACCCGTGCCCTGCTCACTATTGCGCTGGTCGCCCATGTGGTGCGCCAAAGTCGTCTTACCCGCCTGCCGCGGTCCCAGCAGCGCCACAGCAGGGTTATCGGCCAGAGCTTCTAGCAAATGAGGGTACAAATGGCGATCAATCATTCATGTATTATATGGAATATAATCCTAAAAATGCATGATTAAATTGATAACATTATGCAATGACTATGGATTTTTCTCGACAGAAACACGCAAAGTGATTACGCTCAAAGCCCTGCTAGGCTGAAGCAGCGAACTTGCCCCTTCACGCCGCGCATCCTCCAAAACCACCCCTTGCACCGTAAACACCATGCGCTCCAAACATCCGATTCTTTTTCTACACGGCATGTGGAGCCGCCCTTGGGTGTGGGAGCCGTGGCGCGCCCTGTTTGAAGCTGCTGGCTACCAGACGCAGGCCTTGTGCTTTCCGGGCCACGAGGCAGCGCCTAGCGAGGCAACTCCTGATAATTTGCGGCATATGGGTATTGCCAACTATGTGGCGGCAGCGGCTGGGGCCCTTGAAAAATACACCGAACCGCCGATTGTGATTGGCCACAGCATGGGCGGCTTGGTGGCGCAAATGCTAGCAACGCAATCTCGCTTAGCCGCAGTGGTGGGCGTGTGCGCCGCAGCTCCGGGGGCGGTGTTTCCGCTGCGCCTTGCCGCCCTGCCCGGCACTGCACGGCATTTTGCTAACCCATTGCTGTGGCGCAGCGCATTCAAGCTCAATGCCTGGGAGGCCAACTATTTACTTTTTAATGCCATGCCAGCGGCGCAGGCCAGAGATTGCGCTGCCCAGCTGGTGCATGAATCTGGCCGAGCGGCCTACCAATTGGCCTTTGGTCCGCTCAACCTTGCAGGCAGCAACCGCGTGGACAAATCCCGCATCACCGCGCCCATGCTCCTTCTAGCTGGCGTGCAAGACCGCATCGTCCCCATCGGCGCGTCCCGCGCCACCACCCGCTGGTATGGCCCGCTAGCAGCCAGCCGCGAATACCCCCAGCACGCCCATTGGCCGCTGGCCGAGCCCGGATATGAGGCGGTGGTGGCGGATGTGTTGGCTTGGTTGGATGGGTTGGCGCTTGGTTGAAAGGGACTCTTTTGAATCCGCCAAATAATTTGGCCAATGTCACTGCAATATAGCCATAGTTTGCTATTATTTTGGTAGTAATAGTAGGTATGATACAACTATTGCTAAGTCGACATGCTCGATTTTCGGTCACGCTTGGGCGATGGGTTAGGCGTTTCTCGGCGCAGTGAAACCAACAAATACAAATGCTCCGTGCAAACGTACGAGCCACATGCTGCAGTAGCGATCATCATCGTCGTGCAGGGCGTAGACATCCAGAACATCCCCGTAAGTCTTGTGGATGCCATCGCTAACAAGACGCTCTAGCAGCGCCTGAACATCCGGATCGAGCAAAGCAGAGTCATCTTTTTGTAGGTCGAGGAGTAAAGCTGTAGCTTCGTACTCCTTCGGCAGCACAGCACCAAGCAGCTTTGGAAACATGCCTCGAATCATTCGATCCGAAGTACGAATGATTCTGGCCTTTTCCACCTTGAGTACGTGGGTGTGGCCGAGGTTAGCGCCGCGGCTTGAGCGAAGCGGATGCAGGGCGGTGGCCGCGCGTATTGATGCTCTTAGACCCATTGCTTCTGGGCTTCGCAGCGTCCGCTTTGTCTGGCTCTGAAGGAATGAGGCGCTGTCCCCCTAAGGCAGGTCTTGTCGTATCGAAAGAACAATTCGAAAATACTCATCGTCGAGCTTGAATGCGTCGTGGCATGCAGCGCATGCGTTCACGGTCATCAAGTTAACGCGCGTCGCCGGGGGGAAGAGACACTTCGGCGGAACATGATCACTGGTGACTGGACCTTCCATCGTGCAGTAGACGCAAACACCGTGTCGCTGTCTCCGCGGCATATGAGGCGCCTAATGTAATGCGTACCGCAAAACCTGAAACACAATCTGCCGACTACGGTATACATTCATTTTTAAAAACATTTGAAAGTGTTGTGAACACTCGATATTAAGCAAACTTGCTGATTTTATTAACAGGCACAAATGAATGCCTTAAATCACGCAACCGACAAAACCGAGACTATATGGTGTCAACTATAGGCGATTTAAGAGTAATCGCGTCAGTTGCCCTGTCTGCGCCCCCTAAGTTCAGTTTCTGTATGAATCCGCAAAAACTATAAAAAACATAGCGCGGTATGACCATATGACGGTGACATTGGCACTATTTTTCTTTAATATGTGCAATTCAAGCGCCAAGCGCCAGATGTAGACTGCCCTTCCGTATCAGCACCAATGCGCGGGCTGATTAGCCCCAATTTAGCGGGAGCAGGATTTAAACGCGCATCGAAATCTTAAAACCAGCGTATAAAACTGAATTCATCATAAATCAAGTGTGCACGAATTGTATTCGTGTACACTGCATTCATCATGAAAAACATTACTTTCAGCGCTGACGATGCCCTTATTGCGCAAGCCCGTGGTTTGGCCCAAGGGCGCGGCACAACCTTGAATGAAGAGTTTCGGATTTGGCTGGCAACTTACACCATGCAGCAGGGACAAAGCGCCAAGCTTGCGCAAACGCGCCAGCTGCTTGACGAGCTCACCACGCCTGCCAGTGGCCAAGCTTTTGTGCCCAGCGCTTACAGGTATACCGCACTAGACCAGCGCCCCTTGTCCAGAGAGGCGCTGAGCGAGCGCGAGCAGCGTATGGTGGGCAGGCTGGGTGGAGCGTCAGCTACCACGGCTGCGCAATAAAGTTACAAGCTCTAGCCAAACCCAACTGAGATACAAAGCATGGAAAACCCCAGCAGCAGCCGCTATTTTTTAGACACCAATATCGCGGTGTATTGCTTTGACACCAGCGCCCCTCTTAAGCAAGAGCGCGCCAAGGAGCTAGTCAGCCACGCGGCCAGCTCGGGGCTGGGGGTGGTGAGCTACCAAGTGTTGCAAGAGTTTTGCAATGTGGCCACCAGCGCCAAGCGCTTGGCGCTAGATGCCCCGCGCACCATGGCCTATGTGCGCCTGCTGCTCGAACCCATGAACCACGTGTCCCCCAGCCCCGCGCTGTGGGAGGCGGCTCTGGCTATCCGTGCACAAACCCACTATGGTTTTTACGACAGCCTGATCATTGCCGCAGCCGAGCAAGCGGGCTGCACCCTGCTTTACTCCGAAGACATGCAGCACGGCCAGTGGGTGAACAATGTGCGCATTGAGAATCCGTTTTTGCTAACGGCCAACGAGGCCGGCAGCTAAACGCATACAAAAACAATTGCCAAATTTGCCCTTCAGCACTTGACCGGATTGCGGCAAAACTGGGACAACTCGCGCACCACGGCGGTGCCTTGCACGGTGTTTTTGGCTTTTGCGCCAACTTCTATGCTGAGTTTGGCTTCGTATTTTTTGAAAAAATCGTTAAACACCTCGCCGCCTAACGTGGCAAAAGCTGTCAGGCTGTCGTCTTTGGCGTTGTGTTCTAGCAGCACGGTGCACAGGGGCTGGGGCGCGGGGCCCGCCAACACCTTTGCGCCCTGCGCGGGGTCGTATTGGCTGTGGTCAGCACAGCAGTGGATCAAATCGTCACCCACGCTAGGGGTTTTGGCGTGCACTGCTGCACCTTTGCGAAAACTGATAAAACTCACGTCTTTGGTGGGGTAAACCAGTTGGTGCGCACAGATGGCAGAATACGCCACGATGCTTTTGCCTGCGCCTACTCCACCGGGCCACATATAGGCATCTTGGGTTTTGGTGTTGAGCTTGCTGCCCTGCACGGCTTTGCCTAAATTGAGCAAAAACACGGGGGTGGATTCAAAGGGGTAATGGAACAGATAATTGGTGTGTGCCGTGAGTTTGGCAGCGCGCAAAGGGTCGCCGCGGGCATCGGTCAACAGCACGCGGTGGTAGGTTTTTGGTTTTGCATCGGCAGCCAAAGCAGGCACTGCGGCGCTGGCCGTCAAACACACCACACTGCTGGTACAACTTTGCATAAAATCACGGCGATCCATGGCGGTAACTCCTGAGTAAGCTAGTATTGATCAACCCATATTACCCACCACACTATACACAGGTACTCCGCCATGGCAAAGCTATCGCCCCTTCCCCTTGGTGTCCCTCGCACCGCATTGTTTGTTGCCATTCGTGCGGCATTGGCATTGTTGATTGCGCTGCCTTTTTCTGCCCAGCTGGCCAAGGCGCAAAGCAGTGACGATACCGCCCCCAGCAGCGCGGGCGAAGGCAGCGCCCGCCAGCTAGAAGCTGTCACGGTGCGCACGCGCCGCTCGATTGAAGACCGTTTTTTTGCACCTGGCTCGCTGGTGGTGGTGGACCGGCGCGACATCGAGCAAATTGGGGCGGACACCGTGGCTGATGTGCTGCGCCAGCTGCCGGGCGTGCAGGTAACGGGCGGGGCCACGGGCAGTGTGGAAATCCGCATGCGCGGCATGGAACGCAGCGCTACGCAAATTTTGATCGACGGGCAGCGCCAAAGCAGCTCGCGCCGCACGGCGCAACTGCCTTTTGACCAATTGCCCTCCGAGATGATTGAACGCATAGAAATTGTGCGTGCGCCCACCGCAGAATTCAGCGGCGCGTCGGGCGGCACCATCAACATTGTGCTGCGCCAAGCCACCGCCCAACGCGAGACCAATATCCGCCTGACCCACCAAAACCTGTGGGGCCGCAATGCGCTGCAAGGCTTTGTATCGCGCAGCGGGCCCGTTTTTTCGCCTGAGCCAGCGGCCAAACCCGAGACTTCTGGCAAGCCTTGGACCTATTTTGTAGCCGCCTCGGCCACGCAGCGCCTGTATGGTGGCGATTGGGACAAAACGACCCATGCCACCGCCCCCAACCCCGCCAACATGAATACGCACGAAGAATCCCGTGTGCGCCCCACCGAATACACCATCATTCCGCGCCTGTCGGGCCGCTTGGGCCCGCGCGACCAATTGAACCTGCGCTCCACGCTAACCAGCGTGCGCTCCAACGGCGCGTTCAGCTCCAACAGTGCGGGCACCGACAGCACGGGCGCTACCTCCGCCAAAGTGCTAGATGGCAGCCAATACGAGCGCGGCTTGTTCAGCCTTAGCGGCAATTGGCAACACAGCTTTGAAGCCAGCAAACTCGATGCCACGCTCTCAGGCAGCAAAAGCCACGAAAAATTTGAGCGCTCGCGCGACCAAACACTGGCCTATGGCCTAGGCGCAGCCAACACCCTGAGCGCCTTTGGCGACGACCGCCAAGAGCGCAGCCTGCAAAGCGCCATCAAGCTCACCGGCACAGCCAGCCCCTTGCTGTGGATGCTGGGCGCAGAGCTGGACACCCGCAAGCTCAATGTTGACACCAGCAACACGCTGGGGGGCGCTGCGCCGGTGGTGCAAGGCCTAGAATCCAACCTGCGCCGCAGTGTGCTGTGGGGGCAAAACGAATGGGCGCTGCCCGCGCGCACCACCCTCACTGCGGGCCTGCGGGCCGAGCGCATTGCCATTGACAACGCCTACAACGCCACGGCATCCAACAACGCTTGGACATTTTTTCAGCCATCGCTGCACGCCCGCACCCCTTTGAGCGAAAACCTGCAAATCCGCGCCAACATCGCCCGCCTCACCCGCACGCCAGCGCTCACCGATGTGGTCAACCGCATCGTGCCCAGCCAAGGCGTCAACTCGGCCAACAACCCCGACTTCAATGGCAACCCTAATCTCAAACCCGAATCCACCATCAGCCTAGACGCTGGCTTTGAACAACGCCTTGCCCCTCAAGGGGTGTGGGGCGGCAGCCTGTTTGTGCGCTCGGTCAGCGATGTGGTGGCGCGCCCTATCAGCGATGTTTCTGGCCGTTGGGTGCAAAGCCCCACCAATGTGGGCGGTGCCGTCGTTTGGGGGCTAGAAACCGATGTGAAATCTGACCTGCGCTGGGCTGGGCTGCCCGCAGACTGGTCGCTGGGTGCCAATGCCAGCCTGTTGCAATCGCGCATGAAGGGCGGCGCAATCGACGGCCAGCGCATTCCGGGCCAAGCCCGCTACATCATGAGTGCCAACATTGCCAAGCCCCTGAACCAACGGGGTGGCTGGTTTGGCGGTGCATCGCTCAATTTTCAGGGTGCATCGGATTTGGCCAGCAGCGCCACCACCAGCGGGCGTGAGCATGCCCACCAAAATCTCGATGTCTATGTCGGACGTGTCCATGCAGGCTTAGGCTTTTGGCGCATCGGTGTTTACAATATCACCAACGCCAAAAAAGTGCGCGAACGGGTCGATGTATCGTCCACCGGACGTGTGGTGACCGAATACTCAGTGCTCACCACCTCCCCCAGAGTTTTTGCCACCATCGGGACACGTTTTTAAGGTTTTTTGCCCGATGTCACCGTACTATGGTCTTAGTTTGCTATTAAATTTGATTTATTCTGCCGTATGGCCTTGGTGCAATACGTGAATCAAACCACCATTCGTTGCTGGTTTCTGTGTTTGGCATTCTTTGCCGGTAGCCTTTGGGCGCAAGCCCCCGCTGCGGACGCGTCTGGCATTCCTGTGGTCAATTTGGGCAAAAAGACCGACAGCATTTCACTGGACGGCAAGCTGCGCTTTTGGCTAGATCCTAGCGGCACCGCCAGCATTGAGTCCGTAGCGGCCTTGCCAGACTCTGCTTTTACTGCGCTGCCGCCGCGCAGCCAATTCATACGTGACAACCAAGGCGTGTGGTTTAGGCTGCAGCTCAACGCGCAAGACGATGCGTCCGATTGGTTTTTGTCCATCCGCCAGATCACCACCGACCATGTCGACTGGTACACCCAAGACGCACAAGGCCGCTGGCAAGTGCAGCGTGCGGGCACCGCGGTGGCGGTGGCTGACTGGCCTATTGCTGACTTTCGCCCCACTTTCAGCATCGCGTCCCGCGCAGGACAACACAGCACGGCCTATTTGCGCATTGCAGACCCCGTGGGCAGCTATGCCAACATCCGCATCGCGCCCCAAGCGACTTGGCTGGAGCAGCGCCAATTTGAAATCTGGATGCTGGGGCTGTATTTTGGTGCCACGGCCGTCATCCTTTGGCTGTGTTTGCTCAACGGCATCAGCTACCGCGAGTCTATTTGGGTCTCGTATGCGGCTTATTGCCTGTCGATTGCCATGGCGCAAGCCAGCTTGATTGGCTTGGCGGGTCAGTATTTTCACCCGCACTCCCCCTGGCTGAGCGACATCAGCTCCTATATTTGGGCGGGACTGGCCTGTATTTTTGGTTTGATTTTTGGTGTGCACGCCAGCTCAGTGTATGCATTGGCGCGGCGCTGGGCGCACTTGGTGTGGCTGTATTGCGCCGCCATCGCGGGTGTGCTGCTCTTAGTTATTGACCACAGAAACGACCTCACCATGGGCATCATGTATGCGTCCTTTGTGGGGGCATTGCTTTTAGTGCCCCTGACTTTTTGCATTGCGTGGGCGCGTGGTGACCGTTTCAGCCCTATTGCCATGCTGGCTTTTGTGCCCGCAGTGGTATCTGCCGCACCGCAGATGGCCTACAACTTCAATTGGATCGACCGTTCCTTGGCCACGGAATACGCCTTAACGCTGGGCGTCACGCTCGAATCGGTGCTCATGCTGTACTTCTTGCACCGGCGCAGCCGCCTGCAGGCGGTCACCCGCAGCCGCCTTACCGCGTTGGGCTTGTCAGATTCATTGACGGGTCTTTTCACACTGGCCGAAGCCGTCAGCCGACTGGACAACATGCTCAAGCGTGCCCGCAACACCGACAAAGCGGTGGGCGCTATGCTGGTTACCTTGGTGAATTTTGAAGCCATCCGCCAGTCGCATGGCCATGAAATCGCCGAAACCGCGCTGGTGGTAGCGGCCCAGCACATCAAAAGCATCTGCAAAGCACTGGACACCGCAGGCCGGGTGGAAAACAACCGTTTTTTGCTGTGTATAGAAGGCCCCACGAGCGAAAATAACATGAAACACGTGGGCGCAAGCCTGATTGCCAATGGCCTGCGCCCAAGCCCGTTTTTGCCTCCCGATGTTGCGCTGGACTATGGGCTCATCGTCAGTGTGGCCAGTGGCATTCGCATCAAAGCACACGAGGTGTACCGCCAACTGAATGCCGTGGCAGCCGAGATGCCCGCCAACCAAGGCCGCCGAATCGTTGTGCACCCGCTGGTGCGCAAAGAGGCTTGAGCGCGTTTTAGTGGCTGATTTGTTGCCACACCTTGTCGATGCGCTTGGTGCTGACGGGCTGGGGGGTGCGCAGCTCTTGGGCAAAAAAGCTCACGCGCAGTTCCTCTAGCAGCCAACGCAGCTCGGTGAGCCGCGCATCCATTTGCCCTTTGCGTTCGGCCAGCAGCCGCAAAAAACGCTGCTCTTGCGGTTTGAGCTCGGCCAAGCGCAGCGCGTCTCGGGCAGGGTCAGCGCGAATTTTGTCAAATCGGGCGGTAATGGCTTTTAAATAGCGTGCAAAATGTGCCAACTGTAGCCAAGGTGTATTGACCAAAAACTGCTTGGGCATCAAGCGTGACAGCTGCGCCGCAGCATCTTGCGCCGCTTCGGGGTGGGCTTTGGCATCTTTTACCTTGCGGGCTGCTGCGGCATATTCGGTCAAAATGCTGGCTGCAAGCCGCGCAATTTCATTGGCGATTAAGGTTAACCGCCCCCTGCCCTCTTCGATACGGCGCGTAAACTGCGCGGCATCGCTGGGCATGGCTTCGGCCAAAAAGGCGCGGTCAATGGCCACGTCAATGATTTGCTTGCGCAGTTCCTCGCTGGTGCCCAGCGGCATGTAGGCCACACTCATTTTTTGCAAGTCGGGGATGTTTTTTTCAAGGTATTTGAGCGCGTCTTTGATTTGCAAGGCGCACAGCCGCCGCAGCCCCGCGCGGTGTTTGGCAGCCGCCACATCGGGTTCGTCAAACACCTCAATCGACACCGCATCGCCGTGGTCAATCAGGGCAGGAAAACCAATCAAGGTTTGCCGTTGGCCGCCGCTGCCGCGCGTGATTTCTAGCAGTTCGGGCAGTTCACCAAAAGTCCAAGTGGTGTAGCGGGCATCTGCGCTCCATGAATTTGCTACATTATTAGTAGCAATGTGTGACGATAATACGGTGACATTGGTCGATTTTCCTTTAAACTGTTGGCTAGCAGTTGTTTGCACCAGCGCTGGGATAGCCGCGCTCGCGGTTTGGGCTGCCAAAGCGCTTTGGGGCTGCGCGGCAAGGCCAGATGCGGGCAATTTAAGTGCCGCCAGTGCCTGAAATGCCCCCCGCGCTTGCTTGCCCAGCTCGGCTTTAAGTGCCCCAATATCACGCCCTGCGCCCAGCTGGCGGCCATGTTCGTCCACCACGCGCAAGCCCATGAACATGTGCGGGGGCAGCATTTCTAGCTTGAAGTCGGTGCGCTTAATTTCCACGCCCGTGGCATCGCGGCACAGCTTGAGCAGCGCGTCCACCAAGCCACCCGTGCCCCAAGCCACAGGGTCAAGCAAAACAGCCGCCAATTTGGCAGACGATTCAGGCAAAGGCACTAAACGCGAGCGCGGGCGCTGGGGCAGGCTTTTGAGCAGCGCCTGAATTTTGGCCTGCAACATGCCAGGCACCAGCCATTCGCAGCGCTCGTCTTGCACTTGGTTGAGCGCAAACAGCGGCACTTCGACCGTCAGGCCGTCTTTGGCATCGCCCGGCTCGTGCAGGTAGGTGGCGCGGCAGTCCACACCGCCCAAGCGCACCGTTTTAGGAAATGCGTCGGTGGTGATGCCAGCAGCCTCGTGGCGCATGAGCTCCTCGCGGGTCAGCAAAAGCAGCTTCGGATTGAGGGCTTTGGCGGTTTTAAACCAATACTCAAAACTGATGGCATTGCACACATCAGCAGGTATTTGCTGGTCATAAAACGCAAAAATGAGCTCTTCGTCTACTAAAACGTCTTGGCGGCGGGCTTTGTGCTCAAGGTCTTCGACCTGTTTGAGCATTTTCTCGTTGGCCAATAAAAAGGGCAGGCGCGTGTCCCAGCCGGTGGGCCATTCACCATTGACCAAGGCTTGGCGGATGAAAATTTCACGCGCTGCGTGTAAGTCGACCTTGCTGTAGGCGGTTTTTTTGCCGCTGTAAATGACAATTCCGTACAAAGTGGCGCGTTCTAGCGCAATCACTTCGCCGCTTTTTTTCTCCCAGTGCGGGTCAAGCAACTGCTTCTTTAAAAGGTGGTCGGCTATTTGCGGAATCCACTGCGGTTCAATCGCCGCGATGCCACGGCCAAACAAGCGCGTGGTTTCCACCAGCTCGGCGGCCACAATCCATTTGCCCGGTTTTTTGGAAAGCTTAGCGCCCGGGTGGCGGTGAAATTTGATGCTGCGCGCCCCCAAATACACCTCTTCGTCGTCCATCTTGCAGCCAATATTACCCAAAAGACCCGAAAGCATCGTTAAATGCAGTTGCTCATAACTGGCGGGCTGGGTATTGATGGGCCATTTGTGTTCTGCCACCACGGTGTGCAGCTGCGAATAAATGTCGCGCCACTCGCGCACGCGGCGGATACTGACAAAATTTTGCCGCAGGACTTGTTCGTATTGGCGGTTGGAGAGTTTGTGGCTTGAAGACCCTTCGACAAGCTCAGGGCGAACGGAGTGGGGAGCGCGGGCTGAACCAGTATCCGTTCGGGCTGCGCCACTCCCCGTTCGGACTGAGCCTGTCGAAGGCCCGCCACGCGCATCGTTGATCCATTTCCACAGCTTCAAATAACCTGTGAACTCGCTTTTATCGTCTTCAAACTGCTTATGCGCGGCATCGGCCTGCTGCTGCGCCTCCAGCGGGCGGTCGCGCACGTCTTGCACGCTCAGGGCGCTGGCTATTACCAGCACCTCGTCTAGCGCACCCCGCGCCCGCGCCTCCAAAATCAAGCGGCCCACGCGCGGGTCCAGCGGCAGGCGCGAGAGCTCTGCGCCCATTGCTGTCAATTCATTGGCATCGTTGACCGCGCCCAGCTCGTGCAGCAGCTGGTAGCCGTCGGCAATAGCGCGGCGCTGGGGCGGTTCAATGAAGGGAAAATCGTGCACATCGCCCAGCCGCAAGGATTCCATGCGCAAAATCACGCCGGCCAAAGAGCTGCGCAAAATCTCGGGGTCGGTAAAGCGTGGCCGTGCGGCAAAATCTTTCTCGTCATACAGGCGGATGCAAATACCATTGGCCACGCGCCCGCAGCGGCCCGCACGCTGGTTGGCCGCAGCGGCGCTGATGGGCTCCACCATCAACATTTCCACTTTGTTCCTAAAACTATAGCGCTTTACCCTTGCTGTGCCAGCGTCAATGACATATCGAATACCGGGCACAGTGAGCGATGTTTCGGCCACATTGGTGGACAACACGATGCGTTTGGCACCGCCCGTTTCAAACACGCGGTCTTGCTCGGCTTGGCTCAAACGGGCGAATAGTGGAATCACCTCGGCGCTGCGGTGCAGGGGCTGGTGCGTCAGGTGTTTGCGCAAATGGTCGGCGGCTTCGCGGATCTCGCGCTCACCGGGCAAGAAAACGAGGATGTCGCCCCCGCCCCCGCCCATCCAAAGCTCATCGGTGGCATCTGCTATGGCTTCGTTCAGGCCGTAGTCGCGGCTTTCTTCAAAGGGGCGGTAGCGCTGCTCTACAGGGAAGGTACGGCCGCTGACCATAATCACGGGCGCAGGCCCGTGGCGCGAGGCAAAATGCTGGGCAAAGCGGTCTGCGTCAATGGTGGCCGACGTGACAATGATTTTTAAATCGGGTCGGCGCGGCAAAAGCTGCTTCAAATAGCCCAATAAAAAGTCAATATTGAGCGAGCGTTCATGCGCCTCGTCAATAATCAGCGTGTCATAGGCCTTCAGGTCAGGGTCGCCTTGGGTTTCGGCCAACAAAATACCGTCGGTCATGAGCTTGACCGATGCGTCTTTGGACAACCGGTCTTGAAAGCGAATTTTGTAGCCCACTACATCGCCCAGCGGCGTTTTAAGCTCCTCGGCGATTCTTTTTGCTACAGAAGATGCAGCAATCCGCCTAGGCTGGGTGTGTCCAATCAGCTTTCCTTTGCCCGCAGGGTAGTTGCACTTGCCGCGCCCCAAGGCCAGTGCAATTTTGGGCAACTGGGTGGTTTTGCCAGAGCCCGTTTCACCGCAGACGATGACCACTTGGTGGGAGGCAATGGCAGCGGCGATTTCGTCGCGGCGCGCTGATACGGGCAGCGATTCAGGGAAGGTAATATCAAACATCAAGTGGGGAAACTGGGCAAATCAACGCAAAATAGACAAGGCATGGGCACTGATTTTGCCATGCCCCGCAGCGTGCCCCAAAGCATGGGTGCAAAACGGTGGTGTTAAAGCCTGCGCTGTGCTTAAGCGCCCGCCGCCACTGGAAAACACAGCATCACGCAGGTGCCAGGCGCAATGTCGAAAAACTCCACAATTGCTCCCAACTCTTTGGCACGCATCCGGATATTGCCCAAACCGCGCCCACCCTCGCGCAGGCCCGGGCCCAAACCCACGCCGTTGTCAGCCACGCTCACATACACATGGCCATTTGCCAGCCATGTTTTCACTTCGACGCGCGTGGCCTGCGCATGTTTGATGATGTTGGCAAACACCTCTTGCAAACAGCGAAACAAATGCATCACCCCCCGGCTTTCAAGCCCCTGCGCACCAAAATCCACAGGCGGCACCTCTTGCACGCTCCACACCAGCTGTATGCCCGCCGCCTCCAGCGCGGGGGAAATACGGCGGCGCAGTGTGCCCAAGATGCTGGGCAAATCGCCCTCGGCGGGCTCCATCGAATCGAGCGTCATGCGCAGCTCTTCTAAGGCGTGGTTGAGCATGCTGGTAATCATGGGGACATCGGCTTTGTCTGACGAGCGCACCACATTGAGCGTTTGCACCAGCTGCGAGCCTAGGCCGTCGTGCATGTCGCGCGTGAGGCGCTGGCGCTCTTGCTCCAGCACTTGGCGGCGCTCAGCCTCCCGCAATTCTCCAAAGGCATGGCGCAGCTCGCTCTCTTTTTCTTGCACGCGCAGGTTCAAATCGCGGTTGAGTTCGCCAATTTGCAGCAAATAACCCGCTGTGCGCTGCACCAACACCCAAGCCAAGGTCAGCATAAACACCAAGCTGCCCAGCGTCATCCAGCGGATATCGCCATCGCCAGGCAAGCCCAGTTGCACCACAGCAAAATCACGCACCCCTGTAATCACCGTGACCAAGCCCACCACCACCATCAGGCGCTGGTTATTGTCTAGCCCCCAGCGGGCGCGGTGAAACATCATGGTCAAGGTGGTCACCGACACCAAGACCAACACCCCCGTCCACACGCGGTAGAGCATGTAGTTTTCTGTCACGGTCACAATGCCTAGCCAAATGGGGCCAAAGCTGAGCAAAGCGAGCACCAATTTACGTGCCACGCCCTGCCGAAAATCAAACAAATCCCACAAAAACAAATACAAAAACCCGCAATAGAGCGTAAAAGACAGCTTATGCAGATAAAACCACACGGCAAAGGGCATGTGGGGATTGACCAAAGGTGTTAAAGCCAAACGCAGCGCCCAAGCCAAGGAGGCGAGCGCCAGCAAGCCAAAAACCCGCTCGCGGTTTTGTGACCACATCAGCCCAGAGAGCATGGCCAGCAGCAGCGAGCAAGCCGCCACCATCCAAGTGGCATACACCTGCCAAGCAAACACTTTATCGTGCCGCGCAAACACGGCAGCACTGGGGGCAATGACAAGCTCGCTGAGGCCGCTTTTGCGCAGCAATTGGCCACGCACCTGCACCTCTAGTTGGTTGGTGTCCAACGGCAAGCGCAACATCGCGCTTGGCAGCGCCACGGCATGCGGCAACACACTGGTGTCGGCATACCCCGGCGTTTCCCATTGCTGGCTGGCGATGACTTGGCCGTTGAGCAAAACACGAAACTTAGCCCCCACACGGGGTATATACAGCGCATAGTCTGCTACCTGAACCAGTGGCTCAGGCCAAGCCAAGGCGTAGCGCACTGTTCCCGTCAAAGGAGGCGTTTCATTGTCCCACACATGCGGCAATGCTACACTTTTAGGATTTACGTTCGAGTCCCCTATTGCGGTAATGGCAGATTTCCTAATAAAGTATCCGCCCTCTAAATTGGGGGACGAGGACACCCCAGCAACCGCCACCAGCACAGCAGCCAGCAAGGCGGCCACCCATGCCCAAGCGGGCACGCCCAGCAAGGGCTGCGTTTGGTCTTGCTTCAAACCAAGCCGCGCGCTTGTGCTGCGCGCACCACCTGCACACGGCTGTGCACGGTCAGTTTTCTGTAAAGGCTTTTGATATAGCCGCTCACCGTGTGGCCCGACAAATCCAATTTGTCGGCAATTTCTTTGTTCAGATAGCCCTGCGCCACTAATTTCAGCACATCGGTCTCGCGTTCGGTGAGCAGCACCGCCTCTACCAAACTTAGCGCCGACATAGCGGGCAAGGAGTCTTGCACGCTGCGAAAGCGCTTGAGCAAATGCCGCGCCAGCATGGACGAAATGGGCGCACCGCCCTCTAAAATTTGCTCTATGGCGGCTATCAATTCGTCGCTGCTGCAACCCTTGAGCACATAGCCCGTTGCGCCGCATTCCAGCGCATCGACCAAGCGGCTTTCGTCGCCAAACACGGTAAACACCAAAAGCTCCGCCTCGGGATTCGACCGAGAGAGGCTTTTAAGCAAGTCTTCGCCGCGCCCGTCGGGCAAGCCCAGATCGACCAAATACAAGTTGGCCGCCGTGTGCGCTGCCTGTGCGCTGGCCATTGCATACGTGGGGGAGTGCCCCACCAGCCGCCACTCGGGCCGTTTTTCAAGGGTGCGCTCCACAAAAAGCCTCACCGTGGGATCGTCTTCAATCAGGTAAATGGTGGTGTGCATGGGGCGCAATCGTAGCCTGTGTTGGCCGCCGTGTATATCCCCCATTTGGGGGGTGCAGCGATTTTTGTAAGCTATGGTGTGAGCGCAGGGAGGAGGAAAGCTGCGGAATCGATACTGTTTTTTTTAGGGTTTTTACTTGACTTTTGATACTGCTTGTTCTGGTGCGCCCGAGCAGCGTTTTGGCTCTGCCGCCGCTCCCTCATGGCGGGCATACCGCAAATCGGTCGG
>JANOYR010000036.1:0-3028 GCA_031428975.1 Polaromonas sp.
TGCTTTGCTGATAAATTCTTGCGGGCGGTTGAGGTGCGCACAGGCATAGACCAAATAACTGGCCGCTTGCATGGCTTGGGTAGCGCCCATTTCTTGCAACAGCTGCGCCACCGCATCGGCATGGGCAAGGGTGTTTTCACCCGTATCGAGCTGCTCGTGCGCAATCAAAGGCTCAGCAAAGGCACGGCTGCGCAGCAAGGTGTCCGCTGGGTTGCTTTGGTCTGCCCCCGCAAACTCTCCCGACGCTGCCACTAAGGGGCTGGTTGGCACTTCTGCTTGGTTACTTTTCATCAAATTTCAAGAAAAAAGAAAGGATGTCACCGTCGATACTTGGTAGTTAGCTACTAAAGTAGGAGCATGGCCTACCCCCTCAAACTCCACCAACTGGGCTTTAGGCCCGCGTTCGGTCATGGCTTTAGCGGTTTCAGCGCTAAGCAGATCTGACTGTGCGCCCCGCACCAACAGCGTCTGCGCCTTGATTGCGTCATACAACATCCACAACGCAGCCTCGCCTTGCGCCGCCATTTCTTGCGTGATGGCTTTGACGGGGATGCAAATGGCGGGGTCGTAGTGCAGCTTAAAGCGCTGTCCATCGGGGCGCAGCATAGGCAGGCTCAACGCACGCCACTCCTCTGGGGTGTGCGGGCCAAAACTGGTGGACAGTGACCACAGGTAGTCGATGGCTTCTGGTTCGGTGTCAAAGCGCTTGTCAGCGCCTAAATAGCTGCAAATGCGCTGCAAGGCAGCCCATTGGATAGAGGGGCCCACATCATTGAGCACCAGCTTACGTATGGCGGGAAAGGCGGGGCTGGCCGCATGGGCGCACACTGCCATGCCAATCAAGCCCCCCATACTGGTGCCCACCCAGTCAATGGTTTGCGCTTTCAGGCTACCCAGCAAGGCCAGCATATCGCCAGCATACTGGGGAATGCCGTACATGGCAGGGTCCCCCAGCCAGTCGCTCTCGCCCCGGCCTGCAATGTCGACGCTGACCAGGCGGCAGCGCTGGCCGTCTGCGCCCACCAACGCTCTGGCCAGCACATCAAAATCACGGCCTTGGCGGGAGAGCCCGTGCACGCACACCACCACATGTGGGTGGTCTGCCCTGCCCCATTGCCAATACGCCATGCGGTGGCTGCCACTGGCATCTGGGCAGGCAATGTGGTGCAAGCTGGGCTGCGTTTGCGGGTCGTGCATGGTGGAATCCTTCAGCTTTTGATCAGTTTCACGGGGGATAATCGGGCAATCGTAATTCACAAACCCCTATTTTGGAGCCCTCGCCATGAATCCCCAACCCTTATCAGGAAAAACAGCCCTCGTTACCGGATCCACCAGCGGAATTGGCCTAGGTATTGCGCTCAGCTTGGCGGCGCAAGGTGCCAACATCGTGCTCAACGGCTTTGGTGACTGGGCCACTGCGCAAAAAGAAATCGACGCGCTAGGTGTGAAAACGCTCTACCACGGTGCGGACATGAGTAAACCGGCTGAAATTGAAGACATGATGCGTGCCGCCGCTGCTTTTGGGCGAGTGGATATTTTGGTCAACAACGCGGGCATACAGCACGTGGCCAATGTAGAAGATTTCCCGGTTGAGCGCTGGGATGCCGTAATTGCCATCAACCTCACCAGCGCCTTTCACACCAGCCGTTTAGCGCTTCCCGCCATGCGCACAGCCAATTGGGGCCGCATCATCAACATCGCCTCAGTCCACGGCTTGGTCGGTTCAACGCAGAAGTCAGCCTATGTCGCAGCCAAACACGGCTTGGTGGGGCTCACCAAAGTCACCGCACTAGAGACTGCGACCACCGGCATCACTTGTAACGCCATCTGCCCCGGTTGGGTGCTCACGCCACTGGTGCAAAAGCAGGTCGACGCCAAAGCAGCTGCACTGGGGATCAGCAACGACGACGCCAGCCGCCAATTGCTGGGCGAAAAACAACCCTCCATGCAGTTCACCACCCCCCAAGAGCTGGGCGAACTGGCTGTTTATCTGTGTTCGACAAGCGCCCGCAATGTACGTGGCGTGGCGTGGCAGGTGGATGGGGGCTGGACTGCGCAGTAATTTGACATTTATATGATTTTTTATACAGTATACTAAGCATTCTAATAACTATCAATGCATTCACTTGGTATTGCCAATACTCAAAAAATCGCCATCACTTGTTAAAGTTTCATGCCACAAAAAAATCAAAAAATTTCTGTTGTTTCGCTGTTTTCTGGGTGCGGCGGTATGGATTTAGGTTTCCGCGGTGGCTTTGACTTTTTAGGCAACCACTATGCAAGCACTGCTTTCGACATCATTTGGGCTAACGACTTCAATGGTGCGGCTTGCAGGACATATCGCAAAAATATCGGCACTCACATTGTAGAAGGAGACATATGGCAGGCCATGGAAAGCATGCCCTCGTCCGCAGATGTGGTTATTGGCGGTTTTCCGTGCCAAGACATCTCGGTCAATGGAAAAGGCCGTGGCGTGGATGGCAAACGAAGCGGCCTGTACAGAGCAATGGTTGAGGTTGTTGGGCGGCTTCGCCCTAAAATTTTCATCGCAGAAAATGTCAAAGGTTTGCTCATGCGGCACAACGCTGACTCGCTTCAACGCGTTTTGACAGACTTTAGAAGCTTGGGGTATGACGTGGATTACCATCTTTATCACGCTGCAGATTACGGTGTACCCCAATCGCGCGAGCGCGTCATGATTGTGGGCACGCGGCCTGATGTCCCAAAATTCGCTGCACCTGAAATTGTTTGTAAAAAACATATCACCGCCAAAGAAGCGATTGGCGATCTTGAAAATTTGCCGCAAGATGTTGATTTCAACCACATTTGGAGTCTTGCCAATAAAAGCGGTGAGCAAGGCAGCAGAAAACTCAAGGCAGACCGAACTGGCTACACGATACGCGCAGAATGCCACGGGAATATTCAGTTTCACTACACATTGCCGCGCCGCATATCTATGCGCGAGGCTGCGCGATTCCAGTCTTTTCCCGATGGTTTTCATTTTGATGCCAAATTACGAGAAACCGAG
>JANOYR010000037.1:0-14550 GCA_031428975.1 Polaromonas sp.
CAGCACCACACCGGGCTTGGCAATCACCACAGCCACTCCGACCTCGCCAAAATCAGCATGGGGGATACCAATCACGGCGCTTTCCAGCACACCAGGCAGGTCATTGATATACCCTTCGATTTCCGCCGGATAGACGTTGTAGCCACCGCTGATGATCAGGTCCTTGCTGCGCCCCACGATCGTGACGTAGCCACGTTCATCCACCCGCCCCACGTCGCCGGTCTTGAAATAACCGTCAGCCGTGAATTCTTCAGCCGTCTTCTCGGGCATGCGCCAGTAGCCCTTGAAAACACTGGGGCCCTTGACTTGAATGGCGCCAATCTCCCCCACCGGCAGGGCCGGGCCGACGTCCGGCATCACCCGCAGGTTCAAACCTGGCAGCGGGAAACCCACGGTGCCGCCGCGCCGCTCGGCCTGCCCACCGTGGCGCGGGTCGGCGCCGTAGGGATTGGAGGTCAACATCGCCGTCTCGCTCATGCCGTAGCGCTCCAGAATGGTGTGACCGGTGCGCGTTTGCCAGTCGATGAAGGTTTCGATCAGCAACGGTGCAGACCCCGCGATAAACAGCCGCATATTGCGCACCACCTCACGGTTCAAACCGACCTCCGCCAACAAGCGCACATACAGCGTGGGCACGCCCATGAACACTGTGGCCTCAGGCATTTTTTGGAGTACAAATTTGGGGTCAAATTTGGCGCACCAAATCATCTTGCTGCCATTGATCAACGCTCCATGCAGCGCCACAAAAAGGCCATGCACATGAAAAATAGGCAGTGCGTGGATCAGCACATCCCCGCCCTGCGCAGGCGTGCGCCAGCCCCAATACGTTTTCAGCACCAGCGCGTTGTCCGTCAGGTTGCCATGGGTCAGCATTGCGCCTTTGCTGCGGCCTGTGGTGCCACTGGTATACAGGATGGCGGCCAGGTCATCCGCCTGTCGCTGGACCGGGATGTGGACATCAGCGCAATGCGCCGCGCGTTCCAGCAAGGTGCCAGTGCGGTCATCACCCAGGGTGAACACGCTCTGGGTACCGGCCTTGAACGCGATCTTGCTGACCCAGCCAAAGTTGGCCGGGGTGCACACCACCACCGCTGGCTCGGCATTGCCAATGAAATATTCGATCTCCGCGCTTTGGTAGGCCGTGTTCAGCGGCAAAAATACCAGCCCGGCGCGCAGTGTGGCCAAGTACAAGACCATGGCCTCCACCGACTTTTCGACCTGCACGGCCACGCGGGAATCAGCGGGCAGCTTGAGCGAAGCCAGCAGATTGGCCATCATGGCGCTGGCCCGATCCAGGTCTCCCCAGGAGTAGAACAGGCCGTTGTCGGTCTCTACTGCCACTTCCTCCAGGTTGGCCGGAAAGGCGTGGCGCAACGTGGCGAACAGGTTGACGTTCGGGGGAGAAGTCGGGCAGACCGTGGGATGGGCAGTTAGTTTTTGGGTCACTACAGTATTCATAGCAAACTATTTATATTTGACGGGGACTTAAGGCACTTTTTATGCACAATCTAGTCCAACTTGGCCCCAGAGGCCTTCACCACCGCCGCCCAGCGCTTGACCTCGGCACTTACAAACGCGCCAAACTGGGTGGGCGTGAAAGTGCCAAATTCTGCGCCCTGCTGCGCCCACACGGCTTTGGCATCGTCTGACAGCCCGGCCTTGTTGACCTCTTCCACAATGCGCGCCTGCACATCAGCAGGGGTGCCTTTGGGTGCCCAAATGCCGTACCAGGTGGTGACGGTGTAGTCGGGCAAGCCCAGCTCGGCCGCACAAGGCACATCAGGGAAAGCCGGGTTGCGCTTTGTTCCAGACACCATCAGCGCCTTGATGCGTCCGCCTTTGATGTGGGCGGCACTGGAACCCAGACCGTCAAACATCATCTCCACATCGCCCGCAATCAAGCCCTGCAATGCGGGGCCTGCACCCCGGTAAGGAATGTGGGTGATGAAGGTCTTGGTTTGCTGCTTGAACAGCTCCCCTGCCAGATGGTGCGAGGTGCCACCCCCTGCTGAGCCGTAGTTGAGCTTGGCCGGGTTTTTACGCACGTGGTCTAAAAATCCCTTGAAGTCGGTGACGGGCAGCTTTTTGGGGTTGATCACCAGTACCTGCGGCACGTTGGCCACCAGCGCCAGGGGGACGAAGTCTTTTTCAATGTCGTAGTCCAGCTTGGGATACATGGACGGTGCAATGGCGTGGTGCACTGCGCCCATAAAAATGGTGTAGCCGTCTGGTGCCGCTTTGGCGGCAATGCTGGCACCCAGCGTGCCGCCCGCCCCGCCCCGGTTGTCGATGATCAGCTGTTTGCCGGTGAATCTGGAGAACTGAGCCGACAAGGGTCGCGCAAACGCATCGGTGCCACCACCTGCGGGAAACGGCACGACCAGAGTGACGGGCTTGGCGGGCCAAGTGGACTGGGCAAATGCCGGGTGCGCAAGCCCCAAGCTACCGCCGACTGCCGCCATGCCCATGCGCAGCGCACTGCGGCGTTGAAGTGGCACGGTCAGGAATGCGCTGTTGTGGAAGGTGTCGTCCGCGAAGGTCATATTTGTCTCCAGTCGTTACAAAAATAATACGGTCAATGTCGTCTGCTGAAACTCGTCCGCTCAAAAAAGTAGGTCGTCAATGTCCTTGGAAATTGCAATTTTTCCCTGCGCCAACAGCAGCCGGTGCCGATCTAGCCGCTTGAGGTCATACAGGTAATTCACCATCACACCATAGGACTGCTTGATCCCTTTGGCAGATGGGTCGCCTGCCCAATTCAACCGCTCCACCCGCGCACCGTTGCCCAGGTGAAAGCGGGCGACTGGGTCCAGCGGCTTGTCACCTTGCATGGCCCTGCCCAGGTAGTGCGCAGCGCACTGCAACACCATGTAGCGCACGGGCGATTTGGCATCCAGCGAGAGGGCCTTGTCAGCAGCAGTGAGCAGATGCTCTGGCCCAGGTGGTTCAAAGCCCAGCGCGCGGCCCAGGGCAGCGCGGCCTTTGTCATCCAGTTTGGCCAGCATGGCGACGGCGTTCTTGACCAGCCAGGCTCTAAAACCAGGAATGGGCGAGAGTGTGGCAAACACCCGCAGCTTGGGGAATTCGCCCTTCAACTCTTCCACCACGCGCTTGATCAGCGAGTCGCCAAAGCTCACACCCTTGAGGCCATTTTGCGTGTTGCTGATCGAGTAAAAAATGGCTGTCGTGGCACGGCGCAAATCCACTGGGGCGGCGCTTTCATCCAGCAGGGGCGTGATGCAGTCAGACATAACATCTAATAGCGCTACTTCCACAAAAATCAAAGGCTCATCGGGCAGGCGTGGGTGAAAAAACCCGTAGCAGCGGCGGTCTGAGTCAAGGCGGTTTTTCAGGTCGGCCCAGCTCTTGATGTCGTGCACCGCCTCGTATTGGATGAGTTTTTCGAGCATCGAAGCAGGAGAATCCCAGCTGATGCGCTGGAGCTCCAAAAATCCCACATCAAACCATGTAGAAAACATGTATTCCATTTCTACATCAAGCGCTTGCAAACGTTTGTCGGCCTTGAGCGCGGGCAACATGTCTGCCCGCAGGTCGACCAAAAAACGAATGCCCTCTGGAAACGCGCTAAAGCGCTGGAGCAACCTGCGCCTTGGCGAAACGGTGGACTGGCGCAGCCGCACTTGGGCCACCGCCTCGTCGGGCGTGCCCTCGGCAAGTGCGTATTGGGCTTGCGCGGCTTGGGCTTTCTTGGGGTCGGCCATGAAGTGCTCGCTCATGAGCAGCCAGCAATCGCGCCGCTGCGCTGGGCTGGCTTTGGCATACCAAGCGGCCACTTCTTTGGCGCGGCGCCCACCTTCTACCTCGCTCACGCGTGGGTCGATGGTGGCACGCAGTGTTTCAAGCGCCATGTCGGGAAGCGCATGGCGCAGCTTGGACACCCCGCGTTTGATCCAGTCTTGTGTTTTCATTTATTGCACTACCAAACGGCTCACGCTGGCGCGTGCCAGCGCCCGCAGGGCCTCGCGCTGTCGGGTGATGTGGGTGCGCATGGCGGCATCTGCGCCGTCCGCATCTTGGGCCTTCAGTGCCGCAAACACGGCCATGTGTTCGGCGCAGCTTTGCTCTAAGCGCCCGGGCGCACTGAGCTGCTGCAAGCGGGCAAGCTTGGCCATTTTGCGCAGGCCATTGATGGTGCTGGCCAGCCACTTGTTGTTGCTCAGGGTAATGATGGCCTCGTGGATGGCGTAATTGGTGTCGAAATACTCGGTAATGCGCCCTGCTTTGGCATAGCGCTGCAGGCGCTCATGCAGCACCTCCAGCGCAGCAATGTCGGCAGGGGTGGCGCGGCTAGCCGCCTCGAAGGCGCAACGCCCTTCCAGCACAGCAATCACGGGGAAAATATCATCCAAATCTTGCTCAGTGATTTGGCTGACAAAGCTGCCCCGGCGAGGTTCATGGCGCACCAAGCCCTCAGCGGCCAGCACCTTCAAGGCCTCGCGCAGCGGAGTGCGTGAGATATCCAAAGTCTGCGTCAGCGCCAATTCATCAATAAAGCTGCCCGGCGCCAAATCCCCCGCAAATATCTGCTCACGCAGCTGCGCAGCGACTTCGTCGTGTAGGGAGTTGTGAACTAGGCGCATGGGGTTTGTGTGGTGGTATGGTCGTAATTTACCATAATTATGCGATATTTTGTTGATTGACCTTAATGGTTGTCTCATTTGGGTGCCGAAACAGACAGGTTTTGTGTTGGCTCAGGCTGGGGGATTGCCGCGACGCCAATGGGGGTTTCTTGGTTTTTTTAAGCTGCTTGTTCTGACGCGCCCGATCAGCGTATTGGCTCTCCCGCCGCTCCCTCATGGCGGGCATACCGCAAATCGGTCGGACGGGAGCGCCAATACGCTGCTCGGGCTATGCTCTGTCTTGGGTTTTAATACCTAAATCAGTCGCATTTGCGCTGTATTTGCCACTAAATATGTAGCACACTATGACGTTTTTACGGTGACAACTGCTCTTTTAGTCATAGAAGGCACAAACCGCAGCTAAAAACTGATAGAACACCACGCCACGTCACTCCACGCAACCCTGCGGCACAACGCTCACTTAGCCTCAGAGTGACCAACTCTGTGTGAACCTGCCACAGACTTGGCCAGAGCGCGTTTACCGCAGTGCGCGCTTGCAGCAGGGCGAACAGGGAAGGTTTTTGAAGTGTCATTGGCCACGGCATGCACTTTTGAAGGAAAAGTGCAGATGTCACCGTAAAAAGGTCATAAAACGCTACTAATTAGATAGTAAATACAGCACTAAAAGCGTTTGATTCCGGTATTAAAACCTAAATGCGAGCATAGCCCGATCAGCGTATTGGCGCGCCCGTCCGACCGATTTGCGGGATGTCCGCCCTGAGGGAGCGGCGGGAGCGCCAATACGCGGATCGGGCGCGTCAGAGCAAGCAGTTTAAAAAAACCAAGCAAAAGCCCGAAACAAACAGTATTGACCGCAGAGCCATTCAAGCCAATCGCAGGAGCGCACTTATACCCCCCGAACCAAACGGATTCAGTGCAAAATAAATAGCAAACTATGCCGAATATACAGTGACATTGGCCAATTTTTCTAAAAATTACCATCCCCATAGCCAGAAGCCAAACTCTCAAACTTGGTAATGTTCTTGAGGAATGCTAATTTCACCGTGCCGGTGGGCCCATTGCGCTGTTTGCTGATAATCAGCTCGGTTACGCCGGGTTCTTTGGAGTCTTTGTTGTAGTAATCGTCGCGGTAAATGAACATGATCACGTCCGCGTCTTGCTCAATCGCGCCCGATTCGCGCAAATCGCTCATCATGGGACGCTTGTCGGTGCGCGCCTCTACGCCGCGCGAGAGCTGCGACAGTGCAATCACGGGGCATTGCAGCTCCTTGGCCAGCGCCTTCAGCCCGCGCGAGATCTCGCCCACCGCCGTGGCGCGGTTTTCTTCGCTCATGGAGGTAGACACGCTCATCAGCTGCAAATAGTCCACCACAATCAAGCCCAGCTTGCCGCCCATTTGCCGCGCCAAGCGCCGCGCATTGCCACGCAACTCGCTGGTGGTAAGGCCGGGGGTTTCGTCAATATGCAGGCTGATCCCACGCAACTTTTCAATCGCCTCGGTCAAGCGCGGCCATTCGTCGTCCGATAATTTGCCAGTGCGCAAATGCCCTTGGTCAATCCGCCCAATCGAGCCCACAATACGAATGGCCAACTGCGAAGCGCCCATTTCCATTGAAAACACCGCTACCGGCAGTTGCTCATTAAGCGCCACGTGTTCGGCAATATTGATCGCTAGCGCCGTATTGTGCGTGACTACGTCTTGGTCCGTGATGTAGAGCTTGCTGGGGTGGCTCACCGATATGCACTGGCAAGACGCTTTGCGGCTTGCCACCACCGACGACACCGTGAGCCGCTTTTTACGCAGCCACTGCGCAGGTGCGCGGGCTTGTTTTTCAGACAATAAAAATAAAGACTGCGGCTGTGGATGCGAAATGTTGCACACGTAGGCAGGCAAGCCCGCCATGCGCATGCCTGCTACATTGGTAAAGTGGGGTTGCTTTTTGTGGATGGAACACCATGCGCCCAATGAACGCGCCAACTCTTGCACGTCACGCGCCAGCTGCGGGCTAGAGGTGCTAAAGCGCACGCTGCCCCATTTTTCGACCCAACCGTCGGTGTCTAGCAGGCCACGCAATACATCCAAACGCGCGTCTTTGCAGGCCTCTAGGTATACGCGCGGAATAAATTTACGCTCACTGGTGAGGCCACTCAAACCCAGCGCATCCAACCCTAGGCGCAGTGGGTTGGCTTGCACACCTTGCACGCCTTTGGCGTGTGCGCCGTCTTCTCGCACAATGCGCCAGTCGTAGCGACCCGCATGGTGCATAGCCATGCCCTGCTCCAGCCGCTGCCCCATAAGCTCTAACATCTGTGGTTCGGCAGTAGAAAAACGTACCGTGCCCGCGCCAGTGATACAGCCATCGCCTAACAAACTGCCCAACACCCAAGGGTCGATAGGTAGATTTTCTGTATGTCCAAAATCGCCCGAGCTGGGCTCTATCCACAAGCGATTAACATAGCGTTTGCGGGTAAGCATTTCAGTTAATTTAGCCGTGTTAACCACCCTCGGCGCAGCCCAGTCGCGGTATTGCACACTCCACAAATGCTCAGCGCAGCATTCGGTGCTGCGTCCATCCGAAAAACTGATTCTGAATACTTCTTTCTCGCCTTGCGGAAAAACACCCGTCACGATAGATGGCGCGCCATCCACCGATGCCAGCGCATCGCCCACCACCAAGTCCCCCATCTGCGCCCAGCCCGTACGGGTGCGCACCCGTGCATCAAGTGGTTGCGCTTTCCCCATTGAGGGTCGCGCTGCCAAAATCACCAAATCTCCCGCTTGCAAACCTGATGTCATGCGGTCAAGGTCAATAAAACCTGTGGGTACACCCGTGATGTCGTTGGGGTTCTCGCTCATCTCCTGCACGCGGTCTAGGAGCTCGACCACCAGCGAATCCATGCCTTGAAAGCCCTGCTTCATGCGCGAACCTTCTTCGCCAATGCCGAAGATTTTTTGCTCGGCTTCGTCTAATATTTTGGCAACGTCTTTGCCCTTAGGGTTAAAGGCCGAAGTAGAAATTTCGTCGCTGGCCGCCACCAGTTTGCGCAAAATTGAGCGCTCGCGCACGATTTCGGCATAGCGGCGAATATTGGCCGCGCTGGGCACGTATTGCGCCAGTGCGTTCAAATACGGCAGGCCGCCCACTTCATCGGCCTTGCCTTGGTTTTGCAAATGCTCAAACACCGTGATCACGTCGGCGGGCTTGGTGGCGTTAATCAGCGCCCCAATCGATGCGTAGATTAACTTGTGCTCATAACGATAAAAATCGCCGTCGGTGAGCAAATCGCCCACGCGGTCCCAAGCACCGTTGTCGAGCAGCAGGCCACCCAGCACACTCGATTCACCCTCGGCCGAATTAGGCGGAATCCGCAGCGAGGCAAATTCTGCCTCCGGCTCAGGCATTTGCATAGGCATGTAATCATCGTCAACTGGCACTAAAACTGCGGACATTCAATGTTCCTCTTATTCTTCAATATGCGCTTTGACGCACCATACAACTGTGGATAAGTCTGTGCAAAATCCGAGGATAAACCACATAGACCTGTGCAAAACATAAACTATAAAAACAAAACGGGCTTGGATCGCTCCAAGCCCGTTTGCAAAATAATTTTCAATAGACAGTATATAGCTTGTTCCTCGTTTTATCGCAAGCATTCAGTGAAAAGATGCACGTGACTCACATTAGTGAAGTCGTACTCACCGTGAAAACTTTAAGGTTCTAGACCAAGCGCTGCACAAACCAGATAGACCCTACAGAAATTGCCACTGCGGGTGCAACGCGCAGCCCCCAGTCACAGCACGTAGCGCCCCACAGCCGCCGCATGGCAAATGACGCAACGGCGACCAACCCCACCACTGCAATCTGCCCCATCTCTATGCCAACATTAAAACCTGCCAGACTCAGCATTCGGTGCTGTGAATCAAGACCCAATTCGGCCAACGATGCACCCAGTCCCAACCCATGGATAAGTGAGCAAGCAAACACAAGCGCCATGCGTAGCCCGTAAACCGGGAGGCGCTTTAGCTGACGCATGCGCCAGTCAAACCCCGCAATCCCCACAATGGTTGCAGCAATTGCTGGCTCAACCAGCGTGGCTGGCACTACCAGTAGACCCCATACACTAGCCGCTAGTGTCATAGCGTGCCCCGCTGTGAAACATGTAAGCGACAGCACTACATGCCGCCAGCCCCAGCCACTCACCAGTACCACCAGTAAAAACAGCATGTGGTCAAACCCAGCAAAGATGTGGAGAAAACCCCATTGAGTAAACTCTAGGAATAGCTTCCACTTTGGCGCAAACAGATCGCGCTCGGGGTGGGTTGGGCTAAACACCAGCCATTGCGCCTCGCTGCCCCGCAGCACTTTGACTTGAAGCGTTTGCTCGCTTTGCGCTGTACCCAACAAGTCAACACGCATACGCAACTTAAGGCCCGGTGCCGCCAGCGCAAAGCGGCCAAGTACCAGCAGTTGCGCTGAGGGTGCATCAGGGCTCTCATCGGGCGATGACAGATTTACCATCAGGCCCTGTAGAGGCCGTGCACCAGTTTCGTCCAGCACCGAAATGCCACGGTGCACTTTCGCGATAATGGTAGCTTGGTGTGTGCGCAACTCGGCTGCTGACAGCTTGCCATCACCATCGTCGTCCACACCAACAAAAGCACTTATCGGCAGAGACATCACCAAGAATGCGCCATCCCCCAGCAAGTTGAGTGTGCCCTGTTGTGCAACCATTATGTGGGCTTGGGCTGAAGTGGTGCATGCCCACAGCACTGCTACCGTAGCGAGCCTTTTGAACAGCCGCAAGATAGTCTCACAACTTAGTTTACAAAGTTCATGCATGGCAAAGACTACTATGGGTATATCAAAGGCTACCCTTGACGCAGCGCTGTACGTAGGGGAATGTCTCGGTGATGTAGTAGTGGTAGATCCCGCTAGGAAACTCCGGGGTTACACCGACACGGCCATTGCACTCGTCCAAATCACCCGAGCCCGCCACATACTGGTAGTCTTGGGTGAAGGTGCCCAACGGAAAAGTGGCGGTGCTAGGTCTTCCCACTGCGGGAGACTGAAGCTTTTGATAGCTGGGCGTAACGGCTTTCAGAGCCGATTTGGCATCTTGAGCTGCGGAGTAGCCGTACTTGGCATAAATAGGAAAACCATCTACAGCAAAGCCCACCAGCGTGATCGCAGCAGCACCTCCATTAACCCGATTGACGTAGCCCACCGGCATGCCATGGTAATGGTATTGACCGTTCGGTTGAACATGGCCATTGCTCGCGTCAGTTCCAAACACGAAAGCGCCACCTATGGCCTCTAAATTCCAAGGGTCGCTACCGGCTGCCATCACACACCCACCTCCTAGTTGAGTGGAAGTAGCTGCACTGGCACAGGTGCCTGCAGTTTCGGGGTCAAGCTTTACGCCGTTGAGCACGTAGCCAGATGCTGTTTTCACCAAACGTGTTGCCGTTGCGCTGATAACCGCAGGGCTAAGGTTAAATTTTTGTGAGATGTTTTGTACAGAAATGGGGGTCGCGAAGTTTCCATTGGTTACATCATGGTCTGGGATACCGTTGGCAGTTAGTGTGCGCACAGTAGTGCAATCCCAGCTAGAGCTGCTGGTCGCGTTGACTTTGACGCTGGAGTTGAATGCGCTATAGCTCAGTGGGCACTTAACACCTGCAGTACCTATCGGCGCTATGGGCGCTACAGGTGTTGTGGGCGCTAGAGATGTGGGTTGAGAAGTTGATGCATCACTGACACCTCCACCACAGGCGATAGTGGCCGAAACAGTGAATACTACCGATGCAAGATTAATATATTTCATATTGGAATTTACCTCATTTGGACCAGCGGATTCCAGCCCTCGGTACAAAGTATGATTGGGAAATGTGGAGAAATTTGGGAGGTAAATACTATCGAAGCAAATAGCAATTGCAGGCTCTCCTAAATTTCTACCAAATCGGCTTCTATGCTCAATAGTTTGCTTGTAACCTACGGCTCTCCTAATGATGCGATAGCGACCATGATGCGATTCACCATTCAGCGCAAAGTATTTCTCGCCACCTTTCTTTTGTCTGCCGTGCTTGTAGTTCTGTCAGCGCTTGTAGTGCGATGGAACTTGGGGCAAGGCTTTGAGCGCTATGTAAGCACAGCAGAGTTTGGGCGGCTGGATTGGTTGGTTCGTAAGGTCGAAACCGAATACGCTGCCCACGGCAGCTGGAATTTTTTGCAGATTGATCAGGGGCATACATGGCGTCGTTTGCTGAGAGCTCCGCAGGGGCGCGAGATGCCGCCACCATTCACGCCGCCGGGGTATGGACGGGACAATTTGGCACAAAATATTCCTGCCAACGACACTATGCGCATTGGTCCCCGCGTAGGCCTGCGGGATGCGCAGGGGCAGGCATTGGCCGGCCCGGAGGTGCGTACTCCCAATGCGAGCGCCTCTTTTACTCAGCGACCCATTCTGTATCAGGGCGCGGTGGTGGGCCACCTCACCTTGCAAGCAGCCCCAGCAGCGCTTGACGCGCTGGATGCTACCTTTCTGGCCAGCCAAAACCGCAATCTCCTGTTGGCATCCCTTTGCGCATTGATACTCTGTGCGCTTGCGGCTTGGTTGCTGTCGCGCCATCTGCTACGACCCATCAGCGCCTTGCGAGCGGGGGTCAGTCAAATTGCCAAAGGAGACCTGGACGCGCGGATTGCCGTACATAGCCACGACGAACTGGGCGACCTCGCCGCCACATTCAATGCCATGGCTGCGCGCCTAGGTGACATGGAGGCCTCTAGGCGCAATTGGATTGCCGACACCTCACACGAGCTGCGCACACCTCTTGCTGTATTGCGCGCTGAGATTGAAGCCTTGCAAGATGGTGTGCACAGCCCTGATGGTCCCACGCTGGAGCGTATGCACCGCCAAACCACACAGCTCACCAAGTTGGTCGATGACTTGCGCATGACGCTGGAGCTGCAAACAGATAAAAAATGTTCTGATCGCACCCGTATTGCACCTTTGGCGGTGCTTTTTGATTGCGTGGAGGGCTTCCAAGAGCGCTTCGCCAATGCCAATATCATGCTGGACAGCACGGGCGTATCATCCGAGTGGCAAGCTGTTTTGCTGCTGGGCAATGCAGGGCGCTTGCAGCAGGTGTTTGATAACCTGCTGGAAAACACTTTGCGCTACACCCAGGCAGGTGGGCGGCTCAGTATTGCCACCCAGGTCGAGACGCATGCGCTGATATTGCACTTTGACGACACTGCACCAGCGCCACCGCAGGCGGCTTTGCCCCATCTGTTTGAGCGCTTTTTTAGAGCTGATGCATCGCGCAACCGGGCATCAGGCGGTTCAGGGCTAGGACTGGCCATTTGCAAGGCGCTGGTGGAAGAACATGGTGGCACGATTGAGGCGCTGCTCTCAGAGCTCGGTGGTTTACGTGTGACGATCCGTTTGCCATTGCCAACACCACCAGAGCAAACACCATGAAGCAACGCATTCTTATTGTCGAAGATGAGCCGGATCTGGCGCGTATCCTGTTGGACTATTTGCTGCGCGACGGGTTTGAAGCCAACGTGATTTCCGATGGTGCGCAGGCTATTGCAGCAGTTCAGCAATGGCAACCCGATTTGCTGCTGCTGGACTTCATGCTGCCAAGCAGGGATGGCCTGAGCATATTGAACGAGTTGCGTCAAACCTCTGCAGTGCCAGTCATCATGGTCACCGCCCGCGTTGAAGAAATCGACCGCCTGATAGGCCTGGAGGCCGGTGCGGACGACTACATCTGCAAGCCCTTCTCACCTCGCGAAGTGGTGGCGCGGGTCAAGGTCGTACTGCGCAGAACCGCCCCCAGATATGCACCGCATGCGAATTCAGCACTTGCTCTAAATAAGATTGCAATGAACCTTGCAACTTGGACTGCGCAGGTTGGAAATAAAAATTTAAAACTAACTCCCAAGGAATTCAAACTACTGCAAGCCCTGATGAATCGACCGGGAAGAGTTTTATCGCGCGCTCAGTTGCTCGATGCCATCGGTGAAGACACGCTGGATGTGAGTGAACGCGCCATTGACAGCCACATGAAGAACCTTCGCAAGAAACTACTGACCGCTTTGCCGGAGAATGAGGCAATACGATCCGTATACGGTGTTGGTTTTGCCTTTGAGACATTGGTGTGTGATTGAGTCAGCGACGTGAAAAACAGCAATGTCAAATATTTGTCCTGCCAGCCTAGCGGCTTGCGCATCTAGGGGCAAAAGGCGGTCTGCATGGGCACTAAGGCTTCGCGCCCAGAAGCCAGCACATACACCATTGGATTGTTTGGTGCGGATTTAGGCCACAAAAGAAAAAAACGGCCTCTGCCGGTAAAAACAGAAGCCGTTGTATAGATTGGTCGGTGTGAAAGGATTCGAACCTTCGACCCCTTGCACCCCATGCAAGTGCGCTACCAGGCTGCGCCACACACCGAAGATAGCGATTATAGCGGTTCAAATGCGTCTGAATTAAAGAAACGCTGTGAAACTGCGCTCATTTGCTATAAATACAAAAAATAAGCCCCATGTCACCGTCATATGGTGATAGTTTGCTATTATTTTTGAATAAATGCCAGCACTTCTTGTAACGATGGAGCCCCTAAAACACCGTGTCTGCGGGTGCATTTGATGGCGGCTGCGGCGCAGGCAAAGCGGATCGCGGACAAAACTGGTTCGTGGCCAGCGGTTGCATCCATGCCCCAGCCAGCCAAGGCCAATGTCAGAGCGCTATGAAACACGTCGCCAGCACCGGTGGTGTCTACGGCCTGCACCTCAAAGCCTTTCATCTGTTCCATGAAGTCGCCTTGCATCCAGCGCACGCCGCGTGCGCCCAGTGTGACCATGGCCACCTGCGCACCCGCAACACGCGCGGCGCTGAGCGCCTCTTTGTGCGAGGCCTCTGGCGCGTAGCATTCCAATCCGCGCTCTGAAAACACCACCCATTGCGCCAACGGCACCAAGCGTTGCAGCACATGGCGCGGCGCAATGTCTGCATCTAGCACGCTGATGGTGCGCTGCGCCCTAGCCCACAGCAAGGCAGCTGCCGCACCATCGCCCCAACGCGGGTCGACCAGCAGGGCTTGCGCCCCTTCTAGCTGGCGCACATCAAGGGCATGCGCATGCGCCAGCGCATTGCCACGGTGGTTAAAAATTTGGCGTTCGCCCTGTGCATCCACGATCACACTAGAGACCGAAGTATTGCAGTTTTGGACGATTTCAAGCTGCTGCTGCACCCCCAGTGCGGCGATTTCTTGGCGCAAAAAATTACCTGCAATATCATCGCCCACACGCCCCAGTAGGCGCACTTGCGCTCCTAATTTTGCAGCGGCTACAGCCGCATTGGCCGCCATGCCGCCCACAATCATGCGGTAGCTGCTGGCGGGTGTTTTGGTGGGGCGTGGGTCAAACGCCTCAATTTCAAAATGGTGGTCAACGCTGGCGTGGCCTACGCATACTAGCTGCATGTGCGAATTCTCTTGAGCCAATGCGCTTGGTGCTAGGTGGAAGTAATTTTGGCCTTTTTGATCAAGCGACTCCACCTTGAGATTTCCGTTTTAAGGAAAGCGTCAAACTCTGCCGCACCTTTGGGCGTCACTTTGAAGCCCTGAGCATTGGCGCGTTGCTCTACTTCGGCACTGAACATGGTTTTGATGAGTTCGCGCGAATACTTTTCCACGATGGCGTCTGGCGTTTTGGCGTGGATCATGGCCGCTGTCCAGTTTTCTACAAACAAACCTGCCATGCCTGCTTCAAGTGCCGTGGGCACATCGGGCAGCATAGCGCTGCGGGTGAGGCTGCAAATGGCCAAGGCACGTAGTTTGCCGCCTTTTACATGGGCAATCGACTCTGGAAAATTAGAAAATATCACGTCCAACTGGCCACCGATCAAGTCCGTCATGGACGGTGCACCGCCGCGGTAG
>JANOYR010000038.1:0-4738 GCA_031428975.1 Polaromonas sp.
CAAGGCGCAGCGCTTCGGTTTTGGTCAGCGCCGAGCCCGAGGCTGCTTTGGCTTGCAGCGCGTGCATGTCCAAGTCTTCCATGAGCGACTCTTTGGCCATGAGCATGGCTTTTTCGGCCGTGCCGCCAATGCCTATGCCCAACATGCCCGGCGGGCACCAGCCAGCGCCCATCAGCGGCACAGTTTTCAGCACCCACTCCACCACATCGTCTGACGGGTTGAGCATGATGAATTTGGATTTGTTCTCGCTGCCACCGCCCTTGGCCGCCACGGTGATGTCCAGCTTGTTGCCCGGCACCAGCTCGGTAAAAATCACCGCAGGCGTGTTGTCCTTGGTGTTTTTGCGGTCAAACTGCGGGTCGGCCACCACGCTGGCACGCAGCGTGTTATCTGGGTGGTTATAGCCTTGGCGCACGCCTTCGTTGATGGCATCATCTAGCGAACCCGTGAAGCCCTCCCAGCGAATGTCCATGCCCACTTTAAGAAAAACGTTGACTATTCCGGTGTCTTGGCAAATTGGGCGATGCCCCGTGGCGCTCATGCGGCTGTTGGTCAAAATCTGCGCGATGGCATCTTTGGCCGCAGGCCCTTGTTCGCGCTCATAGGCGCGGGCCAAATGGCTGATGTAGTCGGCAGGGTGGTAATAGCTGATGTATTGCAGGGCTGCAGCAATGGTTTCTACAAGGTCGGATTGTTGGATGGTGGTCATGGTGAGCTAAGGGTAAAGCGCAAACTGCGTAAGTGTGGACAAATTAAGCGTGGGCAAACAGGGCATTTAATTCGCAGCCAAGGACTCAGTGCTCACCCCGATCCATCAGCTTGTCGGTGTAGGCAATGGCAATAGCGCTGAGCAAAAATGTGATGTGGATAATTGTTTGGTACATCAGCACTTTGTCGGTGTAATTGGCTGCGTTAATGAAGGTTTTGAGCAAGTGAATCGACGATATGCCGATAATCGCCGTGGCCAGTTTCACCTTTAATACACTCGCATTCACATGGCTGAGCCATTCGGGTTGGTCGGGGTGCTCTTGCAAATTCATGCGGCTTACAAAGGTTTCGTAGCCGCCCACAATCACCATGATCAGCAAGTTAGAAATCATCACCACGTCAATCAGCGCCAGCACCACCAGCATGATCACGGTTTCATTCAAACCCGTGAGCTTGGCATCGCTTACATAGCCAATGCTTTTTACCAGCGCGTCAATGTCGCTTTGGCTGCCAAAGGCTGCGCCAATCAGGTGAAAAAGCTCCACCCCAAAGTGAAACACATACACCGCTTGCGCCAAGATCAGGCCAAGGTAAAGCGGCATTTGCAGCCAGCGGCTGCCAAATATTAAGCCCGAAAGGGCGTTCATTTGGCGGGCGGGCTTGTCGGATTGGGGGGTAGTTTTACTCATGGATACTTTCGGCGGGTATGGTGCAATAGCGGGTGTGCTTGCGCTGCTTTGGAGCGAATTGTAGGCCAGTCGTGCGACTCTTACGTGACTAGCCTTTGGCGTGTAAAACGTAAGTCCTCAGCAAGTCAGACCCTTGTAAGTGCAAACCCTGATATTAGCGCAGGTAAATTACCGAGTTAGTCCTTTTATTTGACATTCAAGCCTAGGAGACACCATGAGCACATCCATCGAATCCGTATTGGTAGAAAACCGCGTTTTTCACCCCACCGAGCGCGCCAGCAAAGGCGCACGCATTGCCAGCATGGCCGCCTACGACGCGCTGTGCAAAGAGGCAGCCGATGATTTTGAAGGCTACTGGGCACGCCTAGCCCGCGAAAACGTGCAGTGGAGCAAGCCGTTTACCAAAACACTCGACGAGAGCAACGCCCCTTTCTACAAATGGTTTGAAGACGGCGAGCTCAACGCATCGGCCAATTGCCTCGACAAACACATGGGCACCGCCAACGAGAACAAAACCGCTATTATTTTTGAAGCAGACGACGGCAGCAGCTATAAGGTAAGCTACAAAGAGCTCTTGGGCAAAGTCAGCCAGTTTGCCAACGCGCTCAAAGCCCGTGGCGTGCAAAAAGGCGACCGCGTGTTGATTTACATGCCCATGACGGTCGAAGGCGTGGTGGCCATGCAAGCCTGCGCCCGCATTGGCGCAACGCACAGCGTAGTGTTTGGTGGCTTTAGCGCCAAAGCGCTCAATGAGCGCATCATTGACGCAGGCGCTGTCGCCGTGATCACTTCTAATTCGCAAATGCGTGGTGGCAAAGAGCTGCCGCTCAAATCCATTGTGGACGAAGGTTTGGCCATGGGCGGCTGCGAGACCATTAAAACCGTCTTCGTGTACCAGCGCACACAAACCCCCTGCGCCATGGTGGCTGGGCGTGACATCACCTTTGGCCAAGCGCTTGAAGGCCAAAGCACTGAGTGCGCCCCCGTAATGGTCGGCGCTGAGCACCCCTTGTTTATTTTGTATACATCGGGCTCCACAGGCAAACCCAAAGGCGTGCAACACAGCACTGGCGGTTACCTGCTGTGGACCAAGCTCACCATGGACTGGACCTTTGACCTGCGCGCAGACGACATTTTTTGGTGCACCGCCGACATCGGCTGGATCACAGGCCACAGCTATGTAGCGTACGGCCCGCTTGCCGCAGGCGCTACACAAATCATATTTGAAGGCATTCCCACCTTTCCTAATGCGGGCCGCTTTTGGCAAATGATTGAAAAGCATCAATGCACGATTTTCTACACCGCGCCCACCGCCATTCGCTCGTTGATTAAAGCGTCTGAAGGCGATGCGGCGGTGCACCCCGCACGCAGCAATTTGACCAGCTTGCGCATCTTGGGCTCGGTGGGCGAGCCCATTAACCCTGAGGCATGGATGTGGTACCACAAGCATGTGGGCGCTGAGCGTTGCCCCATTGTCGACACCTTTTGGCAAACCGAGACTGGCGGCCACATGATGACCCCACTGCCCGGCGCTACCCCGCTGGTGCCCGGCAGCTGCACCCTGCCACTGCCCGGCATCATGGCCGCCATTGTGGACGAAACGGGCAACGAGCTGCCGAATGGCTCCGGCGGCATGTTGGTGGTGACCCGCCCATGGCCCAGCATGATCCGCACCATTTGGAACGACCCTGAGCGCTTTAAAAAGAGCTATTTCCCCGAAGAAATGGGCGGCACAATTTATCTGGCAGGCGACGGCGCAGTGCGCAGTTCTGGGAACGTCGCTATGGGCAACGTGGACCGTGGCTATTTCCGTATCACCGGCCGTATTGACGACGTGCTCAATGTGTCGGGCCACCGCCTTGGCACCATGGAAATCGAGTCGGCCTTGGTCAGCTGCGCCCACCTGGTGGCCGAAGCCGCTGTGGTGGGCCGCCCAGACGACTTAACGGGCGAGGCCGTGTGCGCATTTGTGGTGCTCAAGCGCAGCCGCCCCACAGGTGAAGAAGCCGCCAAAATTGCCACCGAACTGCGCAACTGGGTCGCCAAAGAAATCGGCCCCATCGCCAAGCCCAAAGACATCCGCTTTGGCGACAACCTGCCCAAAACCCGCAGCGGCAAAATCATGCGCCGCCTGCTGCGCAGCATCGCCAAAGGCGAAGCCATCACGCAAGACACCTCTACACTGGAGAACCCGGCTATTTTGGAACAACTGGCCGAGAAGATTTGAGCGGCAAATAGTTAGAGCCAGTCACCACTGGCTTGCCTGTTTGGCCCTCAAGCTCTTTGCGAGTTTGATGGGCTCGGCTTTGGGGCTGGGGATGGATTGCACAATGCGTAGGAGAGTCGCAGCCTTGGCGCAGTCAGTTTCTCGCTTTTTGCCATCAGTGGCCGTCAATTTCAACTGCACGATTTCTTCGTACGGTTGCTCAGAGCCCGACTCCAACGCCATTTTGCGCTTCAAATCTGACCAGTAGCGTTTTGGGCTCGTGCTATCAGTTAGCACCTGTACCACATCGATGACCGAAAACCACCAAATTTCCTTGTCTTGGTCATACACGCTGAAAAATAAGCATCGTTATCTTGCTAAGAAGAAAGCGTGATTCAAAATCTAGAACGTAGCCGCCGCAGATGCCTGCATAATCGGCAGCACACATGGCCACACTCATCCCCTCGCTCAACACATGCCGCTCGCGCATGGAGTCTGGGGAGCGCCGCTTGGCAGAGCGGCTAGAGCAAAAGCTCGACGATGACTACCTGATGTGGTACGACGTGCCAGTGGGTGCGCTGATGCTGCACCCCGATTTTGTGGTGATGCACCCCTGCCGAGGCCTCTTGGTTCTAGAAGTGAAAGACTGGCGGCTTAGCACCATCGTGCAAGCCGACAAAGACATGTGGCAAATCATGGCAGATGGTCACCCCAAAAGTGTCATCAACCCCATCGAGCAAGCCCTCCAATATGCCCACCAAATAGTCCAAGCGCTAGAGCGCGATCCGCAGCTGGTGCAAGAAGGGGGCAAACACCAAGGCAAGCTCATTTTCCCTTGGAGCTACGGCGTGGTGCTGCCCAACATCAGTCGCAAGCAATTCATGGACGCACAGCTGCACCACGCCATCGAGCCCCACCGCGTGCTCTGCCAAGACGAAATGCTGGAGGCGGTGGAAGCCGAAGACCTGCAAAGCCGCCTCTGGGACATGTTTCCCTACCTGATTAGTTACTTGCCTCAGACGGCGACTCAAGAGTATACTGTATTTATTATCAGTTACTTTAAGGACTCCCCATGGCAATGAATCGTATCCAATTCCAAAACGGCCTGTCCATGCGTGACTTTCAACTTCAGTAC
>JANOYR010000039.1:0-16457 GCA_031428975.1 Polaromonas sp.
GTGGCTTCTAGCCGGATGGCCAGCGCTGGCAGTTCAATCTTGTCCTCGCCCAAATAGGTTTGGCCTGATTTATCGACCACCAAAGTCACAAATTTGGGCGCGTCGTTGGGCTTGGCGGCCTCGGTTTTGGGCAAGTCAAGCTTGATGGAGCTGGCAAGCAGCGGCGCGGTGATGATGAAGATCACCACCAAGACCAGCATCACATCCACCAGCGGCGTGACGTTGATCTCGCTCATGGGCTGCGAGCCCTTGGTGCGTTCTAGTCGGCCAAAAGACATAGTGCCCCCACGCTTGTCACTACGTGTACTGCGCTGCCCCCCATGGAGGCCCTCGCGCCTTGGGGCGGCCCGGCGGCGCTCGATTTACTTGGCATGGCTCGCCAGCAGCTCGCGCAAATCCCGCGCGAAGCCTTCCAAATCGGCCTCTATGCGGCCCACGTAGCGGCCAAACAAGTTATAGGCCAGCACGGCCGGTATAGCCACGGCAAGGCCTGCTGCAGTCATAATCAGCGCCTCGCCTACGGGGCCGGCTACTTTGTCGATGGTGATTTGGCCTGCGCCTGCAATGCCTGTGAGCGCATGGTAAATGCCCCATACCGTCCCCAAGAGCCCTACAAATGGCGCGGTTGAGCCCACGGTGGCCAGCAGCACTTGGCCAAACTGCAGCTTGAGCAACACGCCGTGCAGTGCGTCGCGTAACACGCGGGTGAGCTGCTGGGCTTTGTCGCCCGCTGCACTGAGCGTGCCTGTGGGGGCGGTTTGTGTGGCGTTAATCAGTGGCAAGACCAGCAATTCGCGGTCAAAAGCCGCCACATTGGTTTGCGCCTGCGCCACGTCGGGGGCTTGCCAAAAGGCGGCAATGCTGCGCCGTACGTCGGGCACTGCGCGCGCCAACATGGCGCTTTTCCACAATATCACCACCCAGCTGGCCATGGACATAGCCAGCATCAAAAGCGCAATGAATTTACTGACTGCGTCGCCCTGCGCTATAGCGCTCCATGCGTTCATAGCGCTGCGTCTTTCAGGTTAAGCACGTCAAACATGTCATAGAGTCCGGTTGGTTTGTCGGCCAAAAAGCGTGCGGCACGCAAGCTGCCTTCCGCGTAATGCGTGCGATTGGAGGATTTGTGGGTGATTTCAATGCGCTCACCCGTGCCCGCAAACAGCACCGTGTGCTCGCCCACAATGTCGCCGCCGCGAATGGTGGCAAAGCCGATGCTCGATGGCTCGCGTGCGCCCGTGTGGCCGTAGCGCTCGTACACCGCGCAGTCTTTCAGGTCGCGCCCCATGGCCGTGGCCATGATTTCGCCCATTTTGAGCGCTGTGCCGCTGGGCGCATCCACCTTGTGGCGGTGGTGCGCCTCAATTACCTCAATGTCGTAGCCCTCAGACATGGCTTTGGCGGCCATTTCTAAGAGCTTAAAAGTGACATTCACTCCCACGCTCATGTTGGGGGCCATCACGATGGCGGTTTTTTCAGCGGCTTGGGCAATGTGCGCTTTTTGTTCATCGCTAAAGCCTGTGGTGCCAATGACCAACTTCACCCCCAACTCGGCGCAGAGCTGGGCATGCGCCACCGTCGCCTCAGGGCGGGTAAAGTCAATTAGCACGGCGGCTTTGGCCAGCCCTGCACGCAGGTCGGCAGTGACTGCCACGGTGTCGCTACGACCCAAAAAGGCGGCGGCATCTGTGCCCATGAAGGGGCTTGACGCGATGTCTAACGCGCCTGCTAAGGCGCAATCGTCCGATGCCAAGATGGCGTCCACCAGCATGTGACCCATACGGCCACTGGCGCCTGCTACCGCTATTTGATGCTTCATTGGGGGAGTTTCCATTAACGTGCGGGGGCTTCAAGCGGCGGGTACGCCACGGCAGGGGAGGAGGCATCGCCAGCACCTGAGACGGGGGCTGTTATGGGCGCTGCAGAGCCCACCGCCTTGAGCTGCTCAGGGCTTGCCTGCAAGACGGGCGCTTTTCCAAAACTGCGGCCCGAATCCAAAGAGGCCACAAACTCGGCCTCGGTGGGCATGGCATCGCCTTCGTGACGCTCGTACATGTCGCCATTAAAAAACACCGTCAAACGCTTGGCCTGCACGTCTGCGCCTTGGCGGCGAATACTAAAAGCGTAGTCGTACCTGTCCGCATGGAATACGCTGGTGACCAGTGGCGAGCCCAGCACGTCACGCACTTGAGCCCGCGACAGGCCTAGCCGCAAAGCAGCAACCTGCTCTTTGGACACAAAATTGCCCTGCACTACCTCCACTTTGTAGGGGGTGATGATGCTGCCCACCCGATAGCTGGCGTTGTTAAAGCTGCCGCATGCGGTCAGCACCAGCGCAGCACTGGCACCTGCACAAAGGCGCAAAGAAGAAAGTAATGGGGCAAACATAGATTTGCTTTAGTCAATTGAAAGGGTTGGGCGGCAGATGCCGCGTAACTGTCATTGTAGCTTTTGCAATGCAAACGGCAAAACGCCTACACTTAGGGCACAAGCGCAGAATTTTTGTGCCCAAATAACCATGAACAACACTGACGAACTCAAAAGCACGGGCCTCAAAGCCACTCTGCCTCGCCTGAAAATTTTAGAAGTTTTTCAGCAAGGCACGCAACGCCATATGACGGCCGAGGACGTATACCGCGTCTTGCTAGAAGAACGCGCCGACGTGGGCTTAGCCACGGTTTACCGCGTGCTCACGCAGTTTGAGCAGGCGGGCATTTTGAACCGCAACCATTTTGAACAGGGCAAGGCGGTGTTTGAGCTCAACGAAGGCGAACACCACGACCATTTGGTCTGTCTAGACTGCGGCAAGGTAGAGGAATTTCACGACGCGGAGATTGAAAAACGCCAGCACACCGTGGCCAAAGCCAAGGGTTTTGCCATCGCTGACCACGCATTGAGTTTGTATGCACACTGCACGCGCGAGAAATGCCCCAACCGTGTGAAAAAATAATTTGCTATTACTTTTGAAGTGCATAATGACGTATCCATTGCGGTAACGGCGTTTTTGCTTATGCCTTCGTGGCCATTTATATTTTTGCAGCCTCCAATAGGTCGCGGGTTTGCAAAGCCACTTGGCGCGCAGCAGCTGCAAAATCTTCGCCGCTGCTGGCATACAGCACCGCGCGCGACGAATTCACAATAATGGGCGCACCTGTTCGGTAGCCCGCCCGCACGGTGGCCACGGCATCACCACCTTGCGCACCCACACCGGGAATCAGTAACGGCAAAGTGGGAGCCAGCGCCCTGACCCGCTCGATCTCGGCGGGATACGTAGCCCCCACCACCAAACCCAGCTGGCCATTGAGATTCCAAGGGCCTTGGGCGAGTGCGGCTACATGCTCATACAGCAGTGGAGCGCCCGCCACACTGGACAAACGCTGGTTTTGCAGGTCGTCGCCGCCGGGATTGGAGGTGCGGCAGAGCAAAAATGCACCTTTGCCAGCGTGCTTTAAATACGGTTGCACAGAGTCAAATCCCATAAAAGGCGACAGGGTGACCGCATCGGCGCCGTAGCGTTCAAACGCTTCGATGGCATATTGTTCGGCAGTCGAGCCAATGTCTCCGCGCTTGGCATCCAAAATGATGGGAACGTGGGGCGCTACGCGGCGCATGTGCTCCATCAGGCGCTCCAACTGCCCCTCGGCACGGTGGGCCGCAAAGTAAGCAATTTGTGGCTTAAAGGAGACAACGCAATCGGCAGTGGCATCCACAATATGGGCGCAAAAGTCATAGATTTTGTTTGAATTTCCCCTGAGCCCCGCAGGGAATTTACTAGGCTCTGGGTCTAAGCCCACGCAGAGCATGGATTTGTTTTTGGCGGCGGCATCAGCCAGCATGTCTATAAAGTTCATGCGCCAATTGTAAGTAAGCTGTACTCTGGCGGATCAAATGCGAAGCCAAGACTACCAAAACATCAACGCGGTGCGTTGTTATAGGCCATCAAATCTATGCGGTTGCTCAGCGTCATACGCTGGTTATTGTCCCAACTGCGGTTTTCAGCGGCTAGCATTTTGCTAGATGCGGCATCCACCCACGCAATAGCTTCGTTGCGGATTCGGTAGCCATTGCCTTGGTTGTAGGTGGTGTATTTGAGCTTAAAAGCGTCAAACACGCCCGCTGGCAGGGTGATTTGCTCACGCGCTAGCACTTTGGCTTCACCGGTTACTGTGGATGCACCAGAGCCTGTAAAACTAATGCGTTTGTAGCGTGTGCTCCAAGTTTTGCCCACATAGTATTCATGGATGTACAGCTGGATTGGCGTGGTGGCTTCGAATTGGTTTTGGATTTTGATGGGGTTGCCAAACAGGTCGTATTCGTTGCCCAAAGCAGTGATGATTTTTTCGTCGGTGACTTGCACGGCTTGGCGCACGGCGGTGGTGGGGTTGGGCGCACCAAAGCGCTGGGTGGTGCGGTAGGTGAGCGAATCGCCCACGCGCCAGCCCGGCAGGATGCCGCTGGCGCGGATGGGGGCAAAAGCGTCGATCAAGGGGTTGGTAGCCAATGCGATCTGCACGGGATCCGCAGCGGCATTGACAGCGCCTGTGAAGGCGGGCACGGTGACGGCGGCAACCACTGGCAGCGCTGCTGGCAAGGCAACAGGCAAAACAGCAGGGGCTGGCTTGACCACGGGCGCAGCGACTGGGGCTACACCAGGCGCGATGGCCACCAACGCTGGTGCTGGCGTTGCTACCACAACAGGCGCTGGGGCTGGAACTGGAACTGAAACTGGCATTGGGGCGGCGGCAATCGCAACCGGTGTCGCGGGCGCGGGCACGGGTGATGGTGCACTTGGTTTGACCGCAGTAGCTACCACTGCCGCTATGACCGACACGGCGGGTGCCGCAGCCACCATTGCCGCTGCTGGCTTGACCACAGGCGCAGTGGCGGCTGACACCGCCGCACTTACCGCCGTCGAGGCGACAGCACCCGCCACCGATGTGGCAGCTACTGCTGCAGAAGCCATGACAGAAGGACTGGTCGCTGCTGGAGGCTTGGCGATGTTGACGGGTGCTGGAACTGGTACGGGTGCTGGCGCAGGGCTTGGCGCTTGCGCTAGCACTGGCTTGGCCAGCGCCTTGACCATTTCGGCCACACTGGGCGTGTTGCCCGGAATGGCGGGGGGCAGCGCCTTGTGGTTGGCCGTGGCCATCATCAGCTTTTGCATTTGCGTGATGTCGCGGTCGCGCTGCTCAGAGACAGCCAGTATCCGCTCTAACCGATGGTGTGCCAGCTCGCTGAACTTGCCATTAGGGTATTGGTTAAGGAAATCTTCATACGGCTTCACTTCGCGTGCCAACTTGACTTTTTGCCATTCGAGCAACTGGCGCTCAAAGTCTTCCTCAATGTCTTTTTCAGTCAAATTTTTGGCATTTAAAGGACGACGAAAGAAAAAGTCGTTTTCTAAGCTGGTGGTTTCCCACGGAATCTGCTCGCCATTGCTTTGCAGGCGCACGTTCATGCGCACGCGCTTGAAGACATCTTCGATTTTTGCGCCTTCTTTGGTGATTTCTTTGAGCAAATGCTCGGTGTACAGGCCGTTCGCTCCGCTGCCTGCATCGCGCGCAGTTTGACCCGGCGCTGTGGCGTAAGCCAAAAAGGTATTGGTGGGCGCATCCATTTGCGTGAGCCCTTTGGGCACTGCGCCACTGGTAGCAAAGGGGTTGTCACGGCAGGCATCCAAAATGATGATATTTGTGCCGTTTTTAGCCGTTTGGAAGCCACGGGTGAGCTCGGTAATGTCCAGCGCGTTGTCGCGCACATTTTGTGCATTGTTGAACGACTGGTTCACGGGTAGCAAATAATTGCGCCAATCGAGTTGCACACCGTGGCCCGCAAAGTAAAACAGCCCAGGCTGCTTGGTCGCCTGCAGGAGCGAACTAAACGCCAAAACAGCGTCTTTCATCTCATCGCGCCCTTGGTCAATCACCTCCGTCACACTAAAACCCGCCTCTTTGAGCGACTGCGCGATGGCGCGCGCGTCGTTGGCGGGGTTAGCCAAGGGTGCGCCCGAATACTTGGAGTTCCCAATCACCAAGGCGTGGCGGGCGTGGGCGCTAGTCACCACTAAAAACCCAAGCGCTACTACAGCCATAGCAACATATGACCTTTTCACGGTGACATTAGCAGTATTTTTCATAAATTTAGCAGTTTTCAGCATAACAAACCCCACGCAACTCCGACCACCGTGTTCGGTGGGCACATAACAAGATACAAGGGTCTAAAGTTATCACAGTTTGCAACATTTGCCCATCCCACAAATAGGGGATGTAAGTTCGCCTCCTCAACGAAAAAAGGACTCCGAAGAGTCCTTTTGGCGGCTTAGGTGCTTAGTTTGCCCAGCGGCGGATTTGGTCAATACCGACTCGGTTGTAATTGCTGCGCAGATTCCACTCTCTGTAGGTATTTGTAGTGTTATCTAAGTTATGTAAAACCGTGGTGTTACCACTGGCGTTGCAGCCCGGCCACTGCGAGACATCACCGGCAGCAAAACTCACCGATGAAGCGCTTGACAGCGATGTTCTTTTACGCCCGAAGATTTTTTCGGAGTCGAAAGTGTTTATGCCTGAATTGGTGTTGCTAATCGCCCAAGCATAGACAGCGCCTGGCATGGCAGCGTTGTTTTGCCAATTCAGCGTGATGCTCGCCGGTGCCGCCTGCGGCACAGTGAATAAACTGTCTGAAACATCCAAGCTATGCAACGGCAAAGTTCCCAAAGCGGTAGGATCTAAGGCTGCTGCCACATTGCGTGCTGTGAATGTGATGGTGCTCAAATCTTGGCGTTGAACCGTGAATGAGTAGATATTCCACGCATTAAAAGCAGACAAGTTTGCCAGCGACGCACTGCCGTTTGGCAGATTGATGATTGTTCCATCTGCTTTGGTGCGCTTGAGCCAAAAGTGCGGCGAGCTTGTGCCGTTGCTATTGGCGCCAAATGTGGCGCTGGCTGGAAAGCTGGTTGGATTCACTGCAGTCAGGCCGTGGAAATCTGCCGCATTAAGTCCAACAATGCCGGGTGAGCCTACACAGGTTTGGGTCGGGGACAAGGGCGCATACAACAAGCCATTGTTGGGCAAGCCCGGGCCTTTAACGATCACATGGCGGATATTGGCGCTAACCCACGTGCTGGAGACTTGGTCATACATGTAGGAGTTAATGATGGGAGATATGCCTGACAGGTGGAAGCTTAGTTTGTTTGTCACGCTGCCGTTGTTAGTGCTCGGGTTCAGGTTGATACTTTGGCGGGCGCGCATCCCGATGGTTGCACTGATTGGGCGTTGGTTGCCATAAAGCCACCAATCAGCTCCAATTTTGGAGGCTATATTGGCCTCATTCGGGTTCACATAGCCCGGGAAGCGCCTAGCGTTCAAAATTGTAGAGCGGTAAGAGTTATCGGGCTGTACCCAGCGAAGCTCCAGCACCGCCACATCAAATACACTGCTGCCGGGTGTTGACTCGAATTTGGCCAAGAGCTCTGGGATTTCAAACTTAGCACCAAGAATCACGTCTGTGCTGTCGATCACCGTGTTGTAGCGCTTATACCCGCCGGCTTGACGCAATTGCTCGCCCAAGCTCATGGTGTTTTGGTTGTACTGGTGGTGGATATAGCCTTTTGCTCCCGAGCCAGCGGCATCGCGTTGTGCTTGTGTGAGACCGGCAATGGTGTTCAGTCCTGTTTGTAATGCTTTAAGCTTGGTAAAATCCAAGTCATTGACATCGCCGACTGGCAGGGTATTGGATGCACTCAGCTCCGTATTGGTCACCGCACCTGTGGCATCAGTGACGGGCTTTTTGGTGAATAGTTTGGTTGAACCATCCGTAGTAATCTCATGGCGCACCAGATCCAGCACCTTGTCGATTTTGCTGCCGTCGGCCTTGAAAGGTGTGGAGATAAAGTCAAAACCGTCTGCGCCAGCGTCTTTGAGCGCGGGAAGCAATGCGGCCTTGAGGGCCGCTTGCTCTGTGTTGATGGCAGCGGCGGTCACGTTGGCAGGCAAGAGCTCAGAGGCTGATTTTTTGCCTGCGGCTAAAGCCAAGTTGGAGGCGATTTTGTCAGTGAACGAGGTGACGTTCACGGTATTAAAGCCCGTCTTAATTGGGTCAGCGCGCATAGATGTGTAGACTTTGCCGTTTTGACCCACCATACGCACTACCAGTGGTTCTTTCATGCCGGTGATTTTGACGCGGTAGTAACCATCCGCATTGGTCAATGCCGTGGCGGTTTTGCCCGCCGCGTCGGTGATCAAAACCGTTGCATTGACGAGTGGTGGGCCCTCACCGCCTGTGCCGTCGCCGCCCGAGTCGCCAGAGCCAAAGCCGCCTCCTGAGCCGCCGTCGATGCCAAAGCCTGCCAGCGGATCAGTGCCGATGTCGTTGCCAAAGCTGTCGGTGGTAGCCGCTACGACGGGGGTTGGAGTGGCTGTTGTGCCACCGCCTCCTCCACCGCAACTGGCAGCTACAAGTGCTGCGGCTAAAAGTGCTGCCAAAAGGCCACTGGTTTTGAGCGCACGCTGCGTTTGCCCTCTGTTTTTAAAACACATAGTCATTTCTGATCTCCTGTAGGGATGGCATTTTATTTTCACACCATTCACTATGCCAGAAAATGTAACCAAATACCATCCCTCGTTGATGGGATACGCGAACGGCTAGCGCTTGTCCAGCGCCCGCGCCTTCTCCAGTTTGGTTTTGATGCGGTTGCGCTTGAGCGGCGAGAGGTATTCAACGAAGACCTTTCCAATTAAGTGGTCCATTTCGTGTTGTACGGCCACAGCCAGTAAACCTTCGGCTTCTAGCTCACGGCTAACGCCGTGTTCGTCAAGGGCGCGCACGCGCACCGCATTGTGGCGCTCCACGCCATCGTACAGGCCAGGAACTGACAGACAGCCTTCCTCGGCCTTGGTTTTTTCTGCGCTTTTCCAAGTAAGCTCAGGGTTGATGAGCACAATGGCTTTGTCGCGCTCGTCGCTGATGTCGATGACTACCAAGCGCTCATGCACATTGACCTGTGTTGCGGCCAAGCCAATGCCGTTGGCGGCATACATGGTGGTAACCATGTCGCGCACCAAGCGGTGAATTCGGGCATCGACAGCGGCAACTGGTTTGGCCACGGTGTGCAGGCGCACATCGGGGTATTCCAAAATTGTGAGTATTTGGGCTGGCTCGGCGAGGTGCGGCGGTGTGATAGTCGGGCTGTCTGGGCGCATGGTCAAATAGGGCATGGGTGCCACTGCAAGTTGTGGCGATGGCTGTATTTTCGCTATTTTTCCGACAGATTTGCAAAGGTGGTAGAGTCTGAGGGGTTAAAAGTTGATTTATTCTTGCCAAATCAAGGGCTTAAATCGACAATTGCGTGTAATTGATGAACTATTTTAGGCATTTTCAAATGCGAGGTTGGCATGGGTAAGCATCGGTTTTCTATCAGTGGCGTCAACGCAGCAATGCTTGCTGCAGTTTGTGGCATTGCTTTGCTGGGCGGCAGCATCGCTTGGTCGCAAGTCACCAGTTCGGCACAAAAGGCAACTGCACAGCAGGTGGCCAGCAAAGGGGTGCCGCTCTACGAGCTTTCTCCCACTGCGCCGGATAGCTACACGGTCAAATCGGGCGACACGCTGTGGGCAATTTCTGGGCTTTTTTTAAAAAGCGCTTGGCGCTGGCCTGAGCTGTGGGGCATGAACATGGCGGAGATTCGCAATCCGCATCTGATATTTCCCGGTCAACAGCTTTTTCTAGACAAATCCAATGGCATGGCCACCCTGCGCTCGCGCTTGAATGCGTCTGCGCAGCCCACCGAGGTGGTCAAAGTGTCTCCGCGTACCCGTTACGAGAGCTTGGCAGATTCTGCGATTCCCACCCTGAAGTCGAATTTAATCGAACCGTTTTTAGCCGAACCCATGATTGTGGACGAAAAGGCTTTTGCGCTAGCGCCGCGTATTGTGGCGACCCAAGAAGGCCGAGTGATGCTGTCCAAAGGCGACCGCGCCTATGCACGCTCCCAGCTGCCTGGGGATTTGAGCATGGCCAGAGGTGTTTCTACCAAATACCGGGTGTTTCGCAACACTACGGCATTGAAAGACCCGGGCACTGGAGAAATCATTGCCTATGAGGCCCAGTATGTGGGCGGTGCAGAGTTAGTGCGCCCCGAGTCTACGCAAAGTGTGGTGGACAAAGAAGGCCACACCCTGTGGGACAACATCACACAAAAGCTGTCGCTCTCTGCCAGTGCCAGCGCATCTGGCAGCAAAACTTTCACACAAGTGACTCCCGCCACGATTGACATCGTCCGCAGCAAAGAAGAGATGCGCGTTGGAGACCGTTTAATTCCCGAACCACCGCGTGAATTCACCAGCTACCAGCCCCGTGCGCCAGAAAAACGCATCGACGGCGCACGCATTGTGTCGGTTTATGGCAGCGCAGTGGTCAACGCTTCGCAAAACACCGTTGTCGTCGTCAACCGCGGCATGTCCCACGGGCTAGAGCGCGGCCACGTGATGGCAATTTTGAAGGACGGGCAGTCTGTGGTTGACCGCACCGACCCTGCCAAGCCGACACTTAAACTCCCCGACGAACGCAATGGGCTTTTGATGGTGTTTCGCAGCTTTGACAACGTGTCTTATGCTTTGGTACTCAACATTACCGACGGTGTGCGCGTCGGCGACCATTTGGTGAACCCCCGCTAAGCTGTTGACTTGGCAACCCTCGCTTTGCCTGTGATGCAACTCCAAGAGCTCAATGCTTGGCTGCGTCTGACGACCACGCCTGGAGTCGGTGCGTCTACAGGCCGCAAACTATTGGCTGCATTTGGGCTGCCGCAGGCAGTATTTGGCCAAAGCCAGCAAGCGCTTGAACAGTTGGTGACTCCGACCATCGCCCAAGCCTTAATGCACATCCCCTCTGAGTTGCCCGCGCTTTTGGTCGCTACGCAGCGTTGGTTGGAATTACCACCGCCAAGCGCAGGCGTGGAGCGCCAATTGGTCGCCTTGGGTAATCCGCTGTACCCCAGCGCACTGCTACAAACCGAAGACCCGCCTTTGTTGCTCTATTTGATGGGTGTCACCGCCATATGGTCAAAGTATGCTGCACAATCTATAGCAAATGCCATGCCAGACGCGATTGCCATCGTGGGCACACGCAACCCAACGCCTCAGGGCGCTCAAAACGCCCATCTTTTTGCCAAAAGCTTCTCGCAGGCGGGCTGGACCGTTGTCTCAGGCATGGCACTGGGCATTGATGCCGCAGCGCACATGGGCGCACTCGACGGCGGATCGCCCACGATTGCCGTGGTTGGCACGGGGCTTGACCGGGTCTACCCCAAAGCCCACTACGAACTGGCGCACCGCATTTGTGAAGCGGGCATCATGCTCAGCGAATTCCCCATCGGCACACCGCCATTGACACACCATTTCCCTAGGCGCAACCGCGTCATCAGTGCGCTTACGCAGGGAACTTTAGTCGTAGAAGCTGCCGTGCGTTCGGGGTCGTTGATCACTGCGCGCATGGCCAACGAGCAAGGCAAAGAGGTATTTGCCATCCCCGGCTCGATCCACTCCCCGCTCTCGCGCGGATGCCATGCCTTGATTCGCCAAGGTGCCAAATTGGTGGAATCGGCGCAAGATGTGCTGGAGGAACTGCGGCCTACAGCCCTACAAGCAGCCAGTAAGCCAAAGAAAATTACTCCTAAAAAAATAGCGCTTAATGACGATTTAACAATGAGATTAGATGATTTTTCATTAAGCTTTGATGAAGAAGAATTGCTCAACGCACTAGGACACGACCCTACAAGCCTTGACGCGTTGATTGCCCGCACTGGTATGGATGCGCCCAAGCTGCAAGCCCAACTGATGGCGCTTGAACTAGAAGGCCATGTCACTCGGCTGCCTGGCGGACTCTTTGCGCGATTGACCCAGACCTGATATCTAGGGTATTTACTTACTATTTTTGTTTGCTACACCCTTGATCAGGGGTGCGCAAATGCAGACACCCCGTCGCCCACTTCGGCGCCCACTGCTGTATTGGTGGATAGCCAAGCCTCGGCAGATGATGTTTCGGCAGAAGCAGAAAAGGGCTACAAAGCTGGAGAGGCCGCCGCTGGTAGCAAAGGCATTGCATCCACCCAAGAAAGCGCATTTGAGAGCATTGCAGCTGTTACCAATAGCCCTTGCCCCGCTGGAGGCTCAGTGGATTACGACTATGGCAACCTGGATGCACGCGGTGTGGTTGCAGGAACTACTTACAACATCACATACAAAGACTGCAAATACACCTCTGGCACGTATTCATTTTCATACAACGGCAGCTACGAATGGAAGTATTCCCGGTACACGGCAGCCAATGATTTTGCGTACACCTTCAAATACAACAATCTCACGTATGCCTACAACTATGGCGGCACAGCCAAGACAACCACCCTCAATGGCGGGCAAAGCTGCGACTACACCCCAACCAAACAAAGCTGCTTTTACAGCGATGGCACGCGCGGCTGGAGCTCCAATGTCAGCTACGAAAACGGCATACTCAATGGGTCGTATGCCTACACCTACAGCGGTGGTATCACCAAGGTCACTTACACCAATTACAGCGCTACTGGCGGCAAGGTTTTATTTGAAGGAAAAAACACCAAATACGAACTGGTTCGCACCTCCGCCACCGCCTACACTTGGACTTACACTGGTGTAAACGGCTCAAAAACCGTGTATACATATCCAAAATAAGCCAATGTCACTGTCAAATGGCCATATATCGCTACCAAATTTGTAGCGCTTGGTTATTTTAGCTAAGCAGACGCTCTGGGTTGGCGTCTAGCTTGGCCAGCGCATCCCGCGTGGCGCGAACGGTCAAGGATTCGTCTTCTACTGCCACGAGTAAGCCTGCCTGCAAGTACGATGCAAAGCGGCGGATTTGGAACAAATAGCAATGCCCATCAGTTCCGGCAAAAAGGTGCAATTGCCCTTTAGCGCTGCGCCACGCATACTGCACCTTTCGCATCTGGCCATTGTGGTCAAGATTAAACCAAGCGCCAGGTTCTAGCTCAAACGCCCAAGCGCGCATAGGCTCGGTAGCATCTGTGCCGCCAGCGGTGATGATGTCAATGCCTGAAATATCTATTCCAAGCATTAACTCTATACTTTCAGCATCAAGTGGCAAATCACCGACATCATCTTCTGAGATAAAGTCTTCTAGATTTTTGAGTCGATTCGACATCGCCTTGATAAGCTTGGGGTCGATTGCTTCTGTTTTAGATAAAAACGCATCCGCAAAAATATCACTGATCGTCTTGATATGGTCCTCTTGTGCAGCCGTGCCTAGGCCGATCATGCCCATGCCACCGCGTAGTTTTGCCAGCAGTTTAGGCAAATCTTGAATCACTTTGGCACGCTCATGCCGGTTGGGTTTGGCGCTTGCCGCCCAAACCAAATCAGCGGCCACCTGCTTAAGATCCATGGTGTTGGCATGCTGAGGCCCATGCTGCACTGCCGCAAGCGACAGCACTTCAGACCAAACTTTGAACAAAAACTCGCGTATCTGGTCGCGCACAGGCATGGTTCCCAGCATATTGCGCATCTCAATGGTGTATTGAATCCCAAGTGTTTCTTTTTCTTCCACCTGCTGCGCAACAGAAACGATTCTCCGCGCTGCGCCTTGCTCCGTGAGGAATTTATTTAAAAACTTTTGAAATTCGTCATACACCAACTGAAAAACGCGGCGCCCAGTCTCTGGATATTGCTCAATGACCTGCACGACCCGTTTGATCTCAAGCTCTAGAGCGGTTTCATTGATACCAGCGTCAAAACCGAGCACCGATGAGCCCATGCGGTCGATCAATTTGCGCGCTGGGTGCGCCAAAGTTCCAAAGAACTCAGGCTCTCCTAGTGCTACGCGCAGCACTGGCATTTGCAGACGCGCAAACCACACACGCACTGTCGCCGGAATCCGCTCTTCCGCCAGAATACTTTGAAACATCAGCGCCACGATTTCGATAGTGGCTTTTTCGGAAGATGAAGTCGCTGCCTTTTTCAGTTCTACAGTGCGCTCTCGCACCATGCCAACGGCCTCACCCACATTGGCGGGCTCGGCACTGTAATTGGGTTCCGCACGTGAACCCGCGGGCATGGAAGCATGCGCAGAGCCATAGGCAGTAGCGGCGTTGGCACGATTGCCCACACGGGCCATCGCGTTCGCCAAGCCGGGCGATGGTTGTCCTGACCGAGAGTCGTCATACCCTACCACTTTGTCGCTCAGCATGCGCCTGAGCTGGCCAATCACACCCTGTGCACGCATTTTTGCGCGTGCCAGCGGGGTAGAAGCAGTGAGCATGCGCGTCTCTTCATGGGGCGACATAGCGGTATTCGTGCCGTTTTGGGCTTGTGCGCTGCCCACGTTAGAGCCTTGCGCACCGTTGCCCCCCCCTGAACCTGAACCTGATCCTGAGCTTGCATTCTGAGCGCCGCCACTCGCATCTGAACCACCCGAAGCGGCTGGATTGTTCAATGATTTGCGTACAGTGCCGGAGCCTTCAGCAGCTCTGCGAACCATTGGGCGTAAGTCAACATCGACCATCACGCCGTGCTGTAGCAAAAACTCATTGGCGGCATGAAAAGCCTCCACCATGTGTTCGCTAAAATAGCGCGCCAAAGCGTCTTGCAACATGACCCATGTCGTGCGCGCCAAAGCGGCTGCCACCCACTGTTCGACCATCACTTGTGCCATCGATTCTGGCCGAAGTATGTCTTTTGGGTCAGCGTCTTTATCGGCCTCTAAGCTGCGCACTCGGAGCATCAAATCGTTGAGCTCCCAGCTGGCTTTTTCTAAGATCTTAAGCGCCAGCCTTGATGAGAGTATTTTGTCCTCCACAATATCGTTGCTTTGCAGCTCAAAATTAGCCGCCCGAAGACCCATTGGCGCAGACAGCGTAGTTACCTGATTCACCCGCTGCCACATCTGCACAGTACCCTTGATCCATTTACCCTCGTTGGCCAGAAACTCCAACCATGCATCGCGGCGCTCTTGCATATCACGCGCAGACTCACTCTTGTCTACGGCTGCTTGCAATTCTGACCGTAGGTGCAAGGCTAGCCCCGCCAGCACTTGGCTGGCATTGTCCACGAGCACTTCGCGGGCTTGCCGCGCGAGTACTCTTTGGGGGTGAGGTTGTGCCATGGCCAAAATGGAAAGAAATTAGTCCGTACTTCAGTTAACGCACATGGTACAACGCATTTTCAAATGACAGCACCAGCATTGGGGTCGTTGGGATCTTCGTCTTTTTTAGTCCCAGCCTTCACCAAGTCCTCTCGCTCAATACCAAGCCACATCGCAATTGCAGCAGCAACAAAGACAGAAGAATAGATGCCAAACAAGATACCAATCGTCAGTGCCAAGGCAAAGTAAAACAATGTATATCCGCCGAACAATAGCATAGATAAGACCATGATTTGCGTAGAGCCGTGCGTGATGATGGTACGGCTGATGGTGGACGTGATCGCGTTATCGATGATTTCTACCGTGTTCATCTTGCGGTATCGGCGGAAATTCTCACGAATTCGGTCAAAAATCACCACGGATTCGTTCACTGAATAACCCAGCACTGCCAGCACCGCCGCCAGTACCGACAAAGAAAACTCCCACTGAAAAAAGGCAAAAAACCCCAAGATAATCACAACATCGTGCAAGTTGGCCACTATGGCAGCAATGGCGTACTTCCACTCAAATCGGAAGGCCAAATAAATCACGATGCCAATGACCACCATGGCCAAGGCCTTGAGGCCATCTCGGGCCAGTTCGTCGCCCACTTGAGGGCCTACAAACTCGGTGCGCTTTAAAACCACAGTGGCATCAGCTGCCTTGAGACCCGCAAGGACTTTATCGCTTAGTTGGGCAGAGCTCACGCCTTTTTGAGCAGGCAGTCGAATCAACACATCTTGCGCAGAACCAAAGTTTTGCACTTGCACATCGGTAAACCCCAAACCACTGATCAAGGTGCGCACTTTTTCCAGCTCGGCGGGCTTAGAGTAGCCCACCTCCATCACCGTGCCACCCGTGAACTCTACCGATAGATGCAATCCTCGGCTGAATAAGAAAAATACTGCCAATACAAAAGTAATTAACGAAACGGCATTGAATACCAATGCGTGTTTCATAAACGGGATGTCTTTTTTGATTTTGAAAAATTCCATGTCCTACTCCCTTATTTGGCACTGACGGTTGCGACATCCGAGCTGTCACTGTCGGGTCGCCAGAGTGTGCCAATACTGATGGACTTGAGTTTTTTCTCTCTGCCGTACCAAAGATTGACTAAGCCGCGCGAGAACAGTACGGCAGAGAACATGCTGGTCAAAATCCCAAGGCAATGCACCACCGCAAAGCCGCGTACAGGACCTGAGCCAAAAGCGAGTAGCGCCAAGCCTGCAATCAAGGTGGTGACGTTCGAGTCCAAAATCGTTGCCCAAGCGCGGTCGTAGCCCGTATGG
>JANOYR010000040.1:0-48564 GCA_031428975.1 Polaromonas sp.
GCCTCTTGCATAGCCGCACCGCGCAGGCGCACAGTTTGCACCGCATCAGCCAAGTTAAGCACGCCCGATACCACCAAGGCCGAATACTCCCCCAGCGAATGCCCCGCCACCACGGCAGGCACTGCGCCGCCATAAAACGCCCAAGCACGGTAAGCCGCCACACCCGCCACCAGCATCACTGGCTGCGTGTTGGCCGTGAGCGCCAGCGCCTCTTTAGGCCCTTCTTTAATCAGCTGCGCCACGTCTTCGCCCAGCGCAGCCGAAGCCTCAGCCAATACCGCCGCCACAGCCGGGTGGTCGCCCCAAGCGTCAAGCATGCCCACAGACTGCGAGCCTTGGCCAGGGAATACACATGCGAATGGTTTCATATTTCAATTCAAGTAATCGTTACAAATGGGTCAATCAAACGCAAGCCGCAGCCCGCAAAGTCTTTGGTGTTGTGCGTGGCCAGCGTGCATTCGCGCACCAGTGCAGTTGCAGCAATCATCATATCCGCTTGGCTGCGCACGATACCGCGCTGCGAAAAATCAGAGCGCAATGCCGCAGCGCAGCGGGTAATTGGCTCATCCAGCGGCACAATTTCAGTGCCTCCCAGCATGCGCTCAAAACGCGCCAGCATCACCAACATGCGCTTTCTCTGCAAACCAAAAAGCACTTCATCGAGCGACACCACAGATATACCCAGCACTGCCTGCCGCGCAAACCAATCGCGCACCGAAGCATCTTGCTGCGGTTTGAGCATCTCGCTGATGATATTGGAGTCGAGTAAAACCACGCTGATTTTTGCTTGCGCTATAGCTAATAGAGCAATCAGTGGGGAGCACTGCAAGGTGTGCCGTCAGCGTTTTCACCATAAGGAAAATACGCATCGAGCATGGCATCTATGGCGAGTGGTCTGTCCACGCGAGCAGGCAATTCAATGCCTTGGTAATGAGGGTCAGCATCCATCAGCATCTGACGGATATCATCTAGCCCGTCTAAAAAACGCTGTCCTGCCGTTTTTAACTCACTGCCTTGACCCGCACGCCAAGCCTTGAATTCAGCAAAATCCCGTGCACTGATCAGCACCGCCACTTCTTTGCTGTGGCGCATGATCGGCTGCGGTGCAGCCTCCGCTTGGCGCACCACTTCGGAAAACTGTTGCTTGGCTTGGGCTATATTCCACATAGGTTACTAAAATATGTCTATATTTATTCATTATAGACACAATTGAATTATTTCAATGTCAACCAGCCCAATAACATCGAGAACAACACGAGACAAACTCCAAGCCCAAACACCATATCAAATACGCGCTGGCTTGCGTCTTCGCCTTTCGGTTCAGGATTGCTATTGGTGATCCACGCACAAAGAAAGCCTAAACTTTCTCGCCAGCGGCAAGCGGCCATAGACTTCAGAGCAGCTATCCACCACGCTGCAATGCACAAGAAAATACCCGATAGCAGAAGGTAAAAAGCCATGCGATTCATGACATTTGACTCACATAGTCAAAAGCACCGCACCCCAAGTAAACCCACCGCCCACGCCTTCGAGCATGACAGTTTGGCCTTTTTGAATCTTGCCGCTGCGCACCGCAGAATCCATGGCCAGCGGGATGCTGGCGGCGGAGGTGTTGCCGTGTTGGTCTACGGTGACCACCACTTTGTCTTCGGGCAGCTTAAGTTTTTTGGCAGTACCCAGCATGATGCGGATGTTGGCTTGGTGGGGAATGAGCCAGTCGATGTCAGCCTCTGTTTTGCCAGCTTTGGCTAGCACCGAACGCGCCACCTCAGCCAGCACGCCTACGGCCAGTTTGAATACCGCTTGACCGTCCATTTTGAGCAATGGATCGCCCGAAATTTGTCCGCCATTGACCGTGCCGGGCACGCACAAAACGCCCACATGCTTGCCGTCGGCATGCAGCTCGGCGGCCAAAATGCCGGGGGTGGGCGATGCCTCTAATACAACAGCGCCTGCACCATCGCCAAACAGCACACAGGTGGTGCGGTCGCTAAAGTCCAAAATACGGCTGAAAATCTCCGCCCCGACCACCAAGGCGCACTTGGCTGCGCCGGTTTTAATCAAACTGTCGGCCACTGTGAGCGCATACACAAAGCCGCTGCACACGGCCTGCACGTCAAAAGCGGCGCAGCCAGCAACGCCCAGCTTATGTTGCAATATGGCAGCAGTGGAGGGGAACACCATGTCGGGCGTGGAGGTGGCGAGAATGATTAAATCCACATCGGCCGCAGATTTGCCAGCGGCTTGCAAAGCCGCTTGGCAGGCGGACAGGGCCAAATCGCTGGCCGATTGCTCGGGCGCGGCGAAATGGCGGGCGCGGATGCCCGTGCGCTCGACAATCCAGTCGTCCGAGGTGTCAACGCCTTTAGTAGCCAGCTCGGCCACTAGATCAGCATTGGTGAGGCGGCGCGAAGGCAGGTAGCTGCCAGTGCCAGTGATGCGGGAATACGGTGAAGTCATGCGCCAATGTTAACGCAAGCGACTACAGATTTATGGCAAACTTGCGGCGGATTGACAGCTTATGGCGTAGGTGTCGCAGCCAAAGCCAACAAAGGCAAAGCATGCGCTATACGCGCCTGCACCTTTTCAAGCAGCCCATGACTGGCCGCCTCATAGGCCTTGTGCAAGGCCTGCTCAAATGCATACGCATCTGCACCACCGTGGCTTTTAAACACCAAACCACGCAAACCCAGCAAGGCTGCGCCGTTGTACCGACGGTGGTCCATGCGTGATTTAAATGCTTTTAAGATCGGATAAGCGATAATCGCAGCAGTTTTAGTGAAAATACTGCGAGAAAACTCGGCCTTAAGAAAATCGCCGATCATATGCGCCAAACCTTCACTGGTTTTAAGCGCCACATTGCCCACAAAACCATCGCACACCACTAAATCGGTTGCCCCCGAAAAAATATCATTGCCCTCGACGTTGCCATAAAAATTCAAATCACCGCTGTTGGCCGCCGATCGCAACAGCTCACCTGTTTTTTTGATGATTTCGTTGCCTTTGATGACTTCTTCCCCTATATTGAGCAAGCCCACCGAGGGGTTTTCTTCATTGGTAAGCACCGACACCAAGGCAGAACCCATCACCGCAAACTGAAACAAATGCTCTGCGGTGCAATCCACATTTGCCCCCAAATCCAACACGGTAGTAGCGCCGCCTTTGGCATTGGGCAGTTGCGTGGCAATGGCGGGACGGTCGATCCCGTCTAGCGTTTTGAGCATATAACGGGCAATCGCCATCAGCGCACCGGTATTGCCCGCCGATACAGCGGCATGCGCCGCACCCGCTTTTACCTGCGCAATGGCAACACGCATGGAAGAATCTTTTTTCTTGCGCAACGCCACTTCGAGCGCGTCGTCCATAGCAACCACTTCGGATGCGCCCACCATGCAGGCGCGCGGATGCTTGAATGTGGCCAAGGCTTCGGGCAAGCCAACTAGCAGCAACTGCGCCTGCGGATGCGCCGCTAAAAAAGCATGGCAAGCAGGCAAGGTAACCGCCACGCCATGGTCACCACCCATGCAGTCCACTGCCACCGTAATGGGCATGTCAGCACGAGGGCCGCGCACCGCAGCCACAACTGGCGCAGTTGTGGCCTCAAGCAGCGCGTTGTCCACAATAAGTACAGGGGCGGTCATAAATTGTGGATTCTAGAGCCTAAGGCCATTTACACAGCATTTGAGCGGATTTGCAATCATAGAGCGGGCGTTAAAAAGGCTCGAGGCTACTGTTAAAGTAGCAGCGAGCCTTTTGGCTTAGAGCTTGAGGGAGATTACTCTGCCACAGCTTTAGATTTGATCACTTGGCGACCACGGTAAAAACCGTTGGGGCTGATGTGGTGGCGCAAATGCGTTTCGCCAGTGGTTGGCTCCACGGCAATGCCTGGGGTGTCCAGTGCGTAGTGGGCACGGTGCATGCCACGCTTGGAGGGCGATTTTTTGTTTTGTTGGACTGCCATAATGGACTCCTAAGGATTGCTCTGAAAAACCAAGAAGTTAGTCAGATAAGGTTAATTGGTGAACTTGCAACGTGTTGGATGCCGCTGCGCCTAGCCCATTATTATAGCCTGAAAGCTAGAATTTAAACCTAAGTAACACAAAGCAAGACACATACTGCCGATCAGCGGGCTGGCTTGTCAAATAAAGAGTCCAAAGTCCCACCAGTATTGAATACTTTGCCACTACTTATTTCTGACAGCTTGGCAGAATTACCTCCACGAACCTCAGCTCCGCCCCCCATTGGAGCTAAGACTGGTTCGCCAGCGAAAGCGGCCTGCGCTGCGCCTACCTCTACTTGCGAGCCATCGTTGCCTGAAACAGAAACCAGGCCTGAACTAACTTTGACATAAGTCCCCGTTGTGTCGGTATCGTTGCGTCCTGCTTTAAAGTAACTCAATTCGAAATCTGTTCCGCGTATTCCGATGGTAGCCGTATGGGTGCGTAGGGAGGTGTCCATTTTAGGCCCGCGAGAAAACACAGCCGTTACATAACGCAGTGTTCCAATCGCTAAGTTAATTGCCTTGCTACGATCCTCTTGCCTGCCTTTGATGCGGTAAGCATCGAGCTTGAGTTCCGTATTATTTCTGAGCGATACGACGGATCCATCATCAAAAACAATCACAACCTCGCCATTATCAAAAGTTCTAACAACATCCCCTTGCTTTAACGTAACGCCTTTCACACCAGGCAAACGCAGCACTCCACGCTCGATTTCTGTTCTGCCTTGAATCGCAAAAATACTCGCAGCATTTAAGTTGTTGCACAACAATATTGCACACAGCGCAACCAGTTTGCTTTTCATGACAATCTCCGTTATCCGAATTCAACAGTGCATGCGCCGTTGAACATTACACATTAATTTACGACGGAACTCGGTACTTTTTGCACAACAGGTAGACCGGCTTCAAGCCAGCTACGCAGGCCACCTCTGTACCAACCAGCATTCAAATACCCAGCTTTTGCGGCCCGAATCGCAGCATTGGCTGCGGCCCAACACGAGACATCAGCGCAATAAAAAACCAAAGCTTTTTTCTTATCGGGCTGAATAATTTCAATCAACTGGCGAAACCTCATATCGTATGCCCGATCAACCTCTGACTCTTCAAACGCCAACCCCCCTTCCCACATATGCACAGCCCCGGGAAGCATATTTTTAACAATGCCCTCTACGTCAACTACGTTCACACTTTTACTTTTCATAGCCTGCGCTAGTTGCATTGTCCCCCATCTCACAATACCGTCTATGTCTAATGCAGTTGCTTGTTGCTGCTTTTCATAGCGCAATTCAAATAAAGCAGATTTTGAATCGGCGGTGTTTTCGCCCGCCCAAGAAGAATGCTTGGGCGCAACTAGGTTTTCTAAGGCTAATTGGCTCTGCATCACGTTTTTTTTGTATTGAGCCGATACGTCAAAATCATCGACGACGACAGCACGACACAATTTCGGGTTACCGACGGCATGGTTGCACAAATAAATAGCACGTTTAACGGCTGCATCAGGACTCGTTTGGTTATCACTGAATCCAAAGCCTCGCTTATCCACGCCAAGAGCGGTGGCACGAAAAGATTTTTGCACCTCGTAGCGAGGAATTGCCGCCTGAAATCTGGAATAACAAACCGTATCGTCTGCACACATTTGCTGCGCTTGCTCCAGCATCAGCTTGGGAAGATTAGCTACTGGCTCTGTGAGCGGAATATCAAAAAACGTGATTTGTGGCAAAAGATCGGTCGGAATACCAATTGCTAAATTTGATGGCGCAGTCAGCAACCCTAAATCAAATGCATTTTTACCAACAATAAAACGGCATGCATTAACGGTCGACAAAGGCAGCGTGCACAACTGCGCTTGATTATCTGGTGAGGCATTTCGCTCGATCTCAGGAGCTCGCAAAGTGCTGTGCGCAGCAGATGTACTAGCCAAGCTTTTTTTAAATAATTCGCTGTTGTATTGCAAACCCAGTTGCTTTTGTAAAAATTCTTGAATTTGTAAACTTAGGTTTGTAGATTCGTTTACTGGCAAGCCACTTAAAAGAATGTAAGTTTTGCGTGGGTGTTGGCCTTTGGCAAAGCGCCGCTCTGCGCCACCGAGGAAAATCAACGCGCACGCGTCCTCGCAAAAACCTATCACCACTGTACGTAGGCGTTTTTTTGCCACCATGCGCCCCATGGCTAATGCGGCTGACATGCTACCACCTGATGCATTAAGGAGCACCAGTTCCCGAACCTCTGGGTCAGCTAAAGCCAACGAAAGTCTGGGCTCATCTACCGCTTCTACGCTACCTGATGCAATGATTTGATCGCCTCGCACCGTGATTTCCATCGCCCATATTGGCGTTGCAAACAGGAGCGTTAAAACCAAACTCAGAAATGTAATTGTGTAGCGCATCACGTTGGGACTTAGAAAACCATGCCTTAGCAGTTAAGCACTATTTTTTCAAGCTGCCGAGCACGGCAAATGCATTCGGCTTGGCACTCAAAACCGCCCGAAAATCTGCATCTGTTGACTGCAAAGGCACTTCTTCTGGGCAAATCTCGTGCATCGGGATGAAAGGCATGGCCAAAATTAGCTCTTCTTCAATCAAATTGTGCAGGTCAAATTCTTTGCTGGCGGCTAAAAAATCCTCTTCAAATTCATCGCCTGCCGCCTCATCTAGCGCCTCTGCTGTCGCCTCGTCTTTGACAAAAATAAAGCGGTGGGTCAATACCATGGGCAACTCCAGTTCGCCCATGCAACGCTGACAGGTGCTGAAAAGAGTGGTTTTTAATGCCAAATCCACACATTTATCATCTGGCGAACCAGTCACTGGGCGCACGAAGCCTCGGGCCGACCATGTCACAGGGTTTAGCGGTGATTGCGTACGTATCTCGGCCATAAGTCGCTCATAATTTTGTAGCGGCTCAATGCCCGATAAAGATTGCCCTGCTTTGGCAAACTCGGTTACATGCAGTTTTTTGGGGTTCCATTGGGTGTCCATGTGCCAAGTGTAGAGGAAAGCCAGCGGTTTCTGACACCAATGCATTTTTCAGCGAGAATCGCGGCCATGACTTTTACAACTCCCGCTAGCCCTCGCCCCCTGATCCTAGGATCCACCTCAAAATACCGCCGAGAACTGCTGTCGCGCTTGCGTATCCCGTTTGACGTGGTCTCCCCCGAGGTGGACGAAACACCAAGCCTCAATGAGCCACCATTCGCTTTGGCCCAACGTCTGGCGCTTGAAAAAGCCCGCGCCGTAGCAGCGCTGCACCCAAACGCCGTGGTGATTGGCTCTGATCAGGTGGCTGATTTGGACGGCTACGCACTGGGCAAACCGCTTACCCACACCCGCGCGACCGAGCAACTGCGCCGCATGCGCGGCAAAACAGTGGTGTTTCAAACCGCAGTGGTCGTAGTTTGCTTAGAAACTGGCTTTCAAATGCAAGATATGGCGGCGGTGAAGGTGCGCTTTCGCGCTTTAACAGACGAAGAGATTGAGGCCTATTTACTGGCTGAATTGCCCTATGACTGCGCTGGCAGCGCTAAAAGCGAGGGGTTGGGTATTGCGCTTTTAGAACACATAGAGAACGACGACCCTACTGCCTTGGTGGGTCTGCCTCTGATCCGCACTGCACGGATGATCCGAGCCGCTGGCATTCGTATACTTTAGGCCAACGCCATGCCCGCCAAACTCTACCTCTGCCCTGCCCCGCTAGACTTCGGTTGCGAGCCACTTTCGCCAATTACCGACGTCTTGCCGTTGGGCACACTGCAAACCATGGCAGGTATCACGCATTGGGTGTGTGAAAACGCCAAAACCACCCGTGCAGTCCTCAAGCGGGTGGCTGAAGTAGCACCGCTTAAAGCCAGCATTCAAGAACAAACCATCACCGAATTGCCCCGCGAAGTACACAAAAAAGGCGACCATCTTGCTGGCCAGCCCAAGACCAGCAAGGCTGGCGCCACTGCCGCGAGCACTTCAAAATCAACCGGATTTGATGCTCAATACTTGTTAGCTGCCGCCTTGCTGGGGCAAGACATCGGCCTGATCAGCGAGGCGGGTATGCCCGCTGTTGCCGATCCTGGCAGCTCTGTGGTGCGTGCAGCGCACGCGCTTGGTATCGAGGTAGTGCCGCTGGTTGGCCCTTGCTCCTTGCTGCTAGCCTTGGCTGCAAGTGGGCTCAATGGCCAAAATTTTGCCTTTGTGGGCTATTTGCCGCAAGAAGCGCAAGAGCGCGCCCAGCGCATCAACGCCTTAGAAAAACTCGTCCTGCACAACGGCCAAACCCAGCTCTTCATTGAAACCCCCTACCGCAATGCCGCCGTACTTGATGCATTGCTAAAAGCGCTGTCTGCCAACACCCGCCTGAGCGCCAGCATGGGGCTGACCTTGGCAAGCGCACGCACTGCCAGCATGTTGGTAAGCGAGTGGAGAAAAACCAAGCCCGCGCTAGACTGGGCGTTGCCTTGCGTATTCGGAATTGGGCACTAGGATCGGTGAGCGAACAGGCGCAAAAAATATCAACAGCGCACTTGCACCATCAACGCAGCGCAGCCCCCCAGCGCACCGCTTTTACCGCGCCTTCGCCCATTGCAGCGCCAAAGCGCTTAGCCAAACGTTCGGCGACATTTTCTCTGCGGGTGTAGTCGATCAAGGTTTCGGCTTTGATGACTTCGCGGGCCACAAAATCGAGGCTACCTAGCTGATCGGCTAGGCCTAGTTCAATGGCTTGTTGTCCGCTCCAAAACAAGCCGCTGAAGGTGTCAGGGGTTTCTTTGAGTCGCTCGCCTCGGCCTTTTTTAACTGCGCTTATGAACTGCTTGTGGATTTCGGCGAGCATGGTCAGGGCGTAGGCTTTTTGCTTTTCAGTTTGGGGGCTAAAGGGGTCTAAAAACCCTTTGTTGTCGCCCGCAGTGAGCAAGCGCCGCTCTACACCGAGTTTTTCCATGAGGCCGTTAAAACCAAAGCCGTCCATGAGCACGCCAATGCTGCCCACAATAGAGGCTTTGTCGACAAATATCTTGTCAGCAGCCACGGCGATGTAGTAGGCCGCTGAAGCGCAAGACTCTTCCACCACGGCATACACGGGCTTTTTGTGCAATGCCTTGAGGCGGTAAATTTCGTCGTTAATAATGCCCGCTTGCACGGGGCTACCGCCGGGGGAGTTGATCAAGAGCACCACGGCTTGCGCGGCTTCGTCTTCAAATGCGGCACGCATAGCAGCCACAATGCCGTCTGAATTGGCGTCCGCTCCGGAGGCTATTTCGCCACGAATTTCGACCACGGCGGTGTGCTTACTGGTGCTGTCTTGCATCGGGCTTGGTCCATCGCCAGAGGTAAACATCCAAACCAACACACCAAAAAACAAGAGCCAAGCCAAGCGTACAAAGGTTTTCCAGCGACGACTCGCTTTTTGCTCATTTAAAGCAGCAAAGGCCAGCTTTTCCAAGGTGGCACGCTCCCAGCCAGCTTGGCTAGTGGGGTTGTTTTTTGCTTTATCAGCATTGTCCATTGCGTTTTTTATAGCATCAGATGACGATATGGCAGCGACATTAGGCTTTTTATCTTCAAAAATAGCGCTTATCGGCTCGGGTGCGTGATCTGGGCTTTCGCTGGGTGTGTTGGACATAGGTTTGGGGGGAATAAGGGCTAAAAGTGCTTACGAAGGTAAAAATTCAAACGGCAAGATGTTCCACGCAGTGTGCCAGAAGACCACGCCATCTTGCTCGGAGCAGGCTATTTTTTGTAACCCGCCTTTGCAGGGGCCGCCGCCGCATGCGCCTGTGTCGGGCTTGTAAGCCGCGCCGTGGGTAGCGCAAAGCAGCCACGCGCCGGTGTCGTCAAAAAACTGGTTGGGTTGCCAGTCCATCTCCATAGAAACATGGGTACAGCGGTTTACATAGGCATGCACATGGCCTTGGTAGCGCACGGCAAAGGCGCGGCAGGTTTGACCACCAAAAACTACATCGAAGGAGACGGCTGTGCTTGCGTTTTGCAGGGCTGCGCTGTTACACAGGGGAATGGGTTTGTCTTCTACGGTCATGGTTTTTTATTGGGCTTTTTAACTTCCGGCCGCGAAGGGCGCGAAACTTGCGCTAAGAACGCGAGAGGAATACCAAAAAGTACATTATTTATGAATTTTTCTATCAATGTCAGCGTTATATGGTCATTATATGCTATGAATTTTATAGTGTTTTTACTTCTACTTTAATAACCAGTCGTGCAAATCTTGTACTGTGTGCGCCACCATCAAGGGTTTGAGCGATTCAAAAGCAGCTGGCTCATGGGCACCGTAGCTCACGCCTGCGCTAGGGCAACCTGCGTTGACGGCCATTTGCAGGTCGTGGGTGGTATCGCCCACCATCAGGGTGCGCTCAGGGCTGGTGCCCAGTTCGGCCATGAGCTCTTGCAGCATCTGCGGATGCGGCTTGCCACGGGTCTGGTCAGCAGTGCGGCTGGCGTGGAAGAGGCTGGACAAAAGCACACCATCCACGTCCCGCGTCATGGCCTCATCTAGCCCACGGCGCGACTTGCCAGTGGCCACGGCCAGCAGGTAGCCGTGCGCGCGCAAGGCCTGCAAGAGCGCTACAGCACCGTCGAAAAACACAATATCACCTTGGTGCAGGCCATAGTGGTGGCGGTAGCGCTCGCCCAACAGAGGGTATTTGTCTGCGGGCACATCGGGCGCAGCGTGCGCCAGTGCCTCCATCAGGCCAAGCCCAATCACATAAGCCGCGTTTTTGTCAGTCGGACGCACCCCGCCCACATCTACCACCGCCGCTTGGATGCAGCGGGTGATCAGGGCGGTGGAGTCAAACAGTGTGCCGTCCCAGTCGAAGGCGATGAGGTCAAATGGGCGGACATTAGATGTGGTCATGGATAAATTGTATTAGCTAGACAATGCATCGGCATAATTACAACACTCAGTATCCTATGCATGGCGAAGCATACTCAAATTGGGGGATGAAATGGCAGCGAAATCTCAATAAAGCCCATAGATGTCACTAATTGTGTTGATTTGAATTTAGACTACATGAGCACAAATTAGGGATGCCGTCCTAAAAGGCAAGACCGAATTTTGCGAAACGCTTTTGGGCAGGTATTTGCCCATCTGCGATATTGAACTTGTCCGCACATTCAGGGAGTATATTTTGTCTGCGAATCCTCGTTTTTATTACCGCTATTTTTACCATCTACTAGCTTGCCTTCTATTTGTGCTTATCAGCGCCTGCGGTGGCGGTAGCGGTGGCTCATCAGCTAGCACCAGCGGTACTGTGACGGCTATTGACACAACAGGTGGAGGCACTAGTACAGGCGACGGAGGCGTAGGCAGCTCTTCCGGCGGGGATTCTGGAGCAGACGGCACTGCAGGTGACGGCGCACCTATAGTTGGCGGTTTGGTAACTATTACCGATGCTAATGGCCTAAGAGTAACAGCCACCACCAATTTCCAAGGCTATTACAACGCCAATATCAGCGGCTTCAAAAGTCCATTGATTGGCAACGTCACTAAGGGCAGCCGTACTTTGTATACATTTAGCACCAAAGTAGCCTCGACCAACAAAACTGTCACCATTAACATCACTGGCATCACCGACAAAATCGTATCAGACATTGCCGTTTTAGCAGGCAAAGATAGCGCACGCAAAATTACAGCTACTGACATTGTGGCCAATGCGAATAACATTGCAGGTGTGATTGCAAATGTTAACAACTCCATTGCCAGCATATTGGCCGCCAATGGCCTGAACCCCGCTACTTTTGACCCTATCAATACCCCGTTTACCACCAACCATAAAGGATATGACGCAGTGCTCGACGCATTGCTGATTACCAATGGTCCTGCGGCACCTACACGTATCACACCACTCACTCCATTAGAAGCCACGCAGCAACTATTCAAGAGTTTGCGCGATACGGCTGGGGCATATAGCAATACAGCAAATACTGGTGAGTTGGATACTGCTGGAAATAAGCTTGAAGCTGCCATTAACGACGGCACACTGTCTGTTGATGGGGACACTTTAGCAATTTTAGGGAGGTTTTTTAAGGGTGTACAGCTGTACGACGCTTATAAATCGGCAACAGCAAACAACCTAACAGAGTTTTCCAGTCCATCAGTTTTTGGCAAATTGGCAACATTCAACCGAACTGGAGCGGCGGTAGGTAATTCACTTTTATCAGAGTACGGCTGTGAAGTTGCACTAGTGACCACACAGATCACCGCAGGAGGCGATCTAGACTTGAACAATTACCGCTTTGCTGGTAGTTTTTACAGTACGCCCAGCACAACTACGACTGTCGTCCCCCCCGCCAATGTAAACGCGTTTAGTTGTTTTTCATACGGTGTCACAGGCACTTTATTCGGCACAGCTTTAGACGACGGTGCCCGACGCGCTCGTTACATCACATTCATTCCACAAACCAATGGCACTTATAAATACATCGACCAAACACTTAAAGGCCCCTTTGACCGTACAAACTTGTACCCAGACCCTGTGACTGGCTTTTTATCAGTACGCGAAGGTTCTGCGAAGTTTGGCACGATCACTGCAACTAAAGGCACAAATAATCAGTACAACAGTTTTGTAGCATTGGGGCAACTAACGCCCGGAATCAAAATGCTGAAAATACGAACTGTGGCTGAACGCGCCAAGTATGCACACCACACGATCAATTTGAATTTCAGCAATGCGGTAAACGCTACCACCGAGACATTAAGCTTGAGCGGTGTAACGAGCTTAATCAAAAATGACGGCACGGTTGCAGCAGATATGCTGATCACTTCAGGCTCTGTATTAAGCAGCAAATCTGATCTGGTAAAAACATACACCGCATCTACCCCAAACCAATCCTCATGCCCTATTGGCGCAGGACGGTCACAATTTGGCGTTTCGCCCAACCTAACTTGTGTTAACTCACTCGCCACAACGACCTTTTCAGCGATCAGTGCCATGAATTTAGGGGTGTCAATATCTGTGCCAAACGCCAAATTTGAAGGCACAATTTCCGCAGGTACGGCTACACGCGATGTGACAGCACTTGACAGCAGCTACCAACCTACAGATATAGCATTCAATGGCAAACTCTACGAGAGTGACGGCGCTGGTGGTTACCGCTTGTTTCTCAATGGAATCATTCAGGTTATAAATACAAACTACAGCTTGGTAAATAGCAATTTCACCAACGCGAGCAATTTTCCCAAGCGAAACACGAATTTTGATGGAAAGCTGTATCTCAAAGATCGTCCCACGATGAGCTTGGTGCTGTCCTATAAAAATGACTCTTTCACCACCAACTCCATGACCGGAAACTTCACTTGGGACGGTGGCTGGTACTTTGACATCGTGGCTAATAACAACACAGCCAACAACACTGGCTCCATTACTTTCAGCAGTGTTTCCGGCGTAAGTTTTACATTACCCAGAAATAGCGGCGCAATTGCACAACCCATTTACAAAGGCGGTACATTGATGGGCAACTTCACATTGAACACAAAACGCATCAATTACATTGACGGTAGCTTTGAGCAGTTTTAATTGCTCTGCATTTTGATGCACCGTTCGGCCGCATGGCAGGCTAGCGCCTTGCTGTGTGGCCTTTGTTTTGTCACTTTTGCACAAGCGCAAAATTTGCAATTGCAAAACGAAAATGATATCCGTGCTGAACTGTCATTGCTACGCGCATCCAAGCTTATTGACGGAGCCCACCAGCACGATGAACAAATCATTCCGTCGCAGCTAAACACCGCCCCAACGACCCGAGCCAGCGTCAAGGCGAATATGAGTTATGCCCCTGCATGGGGCCACGGCTGGCGTGCGGGGGTATTTGCCGCATCGCATGCTTGGATGCAAGGCATGCCTAGCAGCGCAAATGCAGTAATCGTTGCCAACCGCAACGCAAAACCTATCAGCAATGCAAGTCACCCGTTTGATGTGGTGCAACAGTCTATGCAACGCTACGGATTTAGTGTCGGCAAGGCGTTTGCCAGTAGCTGGCTAGGGGGCGCTGCCATCTCTGGCACAGCGCGTGTATTTGCCGTGAATGCCTTTCGAGAAATATCAGCCAGTGGCGTGCTTACCGAGTCTGCCAACGGCGATCTGGGCTTGGTGTCCAACAGCTGGAAGCAACAGCTTGGAGGAGAAGCACCGTTTATCAGCCCACCCAAAACATTGGGCAAAGGCGCATCGATCGACCTCGGTTTGCGCTGGGGTGACACCAATGGCAGCCATGTGGCCGTGCAGCTTGCAGACATAGCATCTTATGTGCGCTTAGACCATGTGTTGCAAACCAATACGCGCATCAACACCAACAAAGTGAGTTTTGATGCCAATGGCTACATTCAGTTCGCCCCAATCATCAGTGGCAAAAACGCAGATGTGCCGTACCAGCCCAAGCTGCATCCAGTGGCTACTGTTGCTGGAGCATATCTTCTCAGCCCCGCTTGGACTGTGCTCGCAGGCATTGAGTCCGCACACCCTTTGACAGAACTGAGCATAGGCAGCAAATACAGTACAGAGTCACAAAGCATACAAGCCCAGCTTTTTGTAAGCCGCGATATACCCGCATCGCTTGGTATCAGTTGGCACACACGCTACCTCAGCTTGAGCTGGCGCGGCGATAAGCTGGCCGCTGATAAAGCAAAGGTATGGGGGATTTCGGGGCAAGTGCGGTTTTAAAAGAACCTAAGCGCAGCTTTACGCCACATGCCAATCTTGACTTTCAGACTTCAGTTCCTGCGCTTGCCCAGTAGCAGGATGCACAAACTCCAGCCGCCAAGCATGCAAATACATCCGCTTAAAGCCCAGTTTCTGCAGCGTTTTATTTACCTCAAAATCGCCATATTTTTCGTCCCCCACAATCGGGTGTCCTTGGCTGGCTAAGTGCACGCGGATTTGGTGGGTGCGTCCGGTTTTGATGGTGACCTCCAGAAGGCTTAAGGTTTGCGCACCAGCGGTGAAAGTTTGGACCACTTTCACCAAGGTGATGGCTCGCATGCCATTGGGGTCGTCGGCTGCCACCACTTTCACGCGGCGTTCGCCGTCGTCTTCGCCACCGTTGACCAAGTATTTGTGCAGGGGCAGGTCAATGACTTTTTTGTTGGCTGGCCATGCGCCTAGCGTAATGGCCAGATAGGTTTTGCCTGTTTCGCGGTTTTTAAACTGGGCTTGCAAATGCACCAAGGCGCTGCGGCGTTTGGCTATCAACAAAATGCCACTGGTGTCGCGGTCAAGGCGGTGCACGAGCTCTAAAAACTTGGCCTCGGGCCGGGCGCGGCGCAGCTGCTCTATCACGCCAAAGCTCACGCCCGAGCCACCGTGCACGGCCACGCCTGCGGGCTTGTCAATGGCCAACACATACTCGTCTTCGTACAAAATGGGGAAGCTGCGCGCGGGCGCGGAGTGGGCTGCTTTGTCGGCTATTTTGTCGCTCACACGCACTGGCGGCAGGCGCACCACGTCGCCCAGCGCTAAGCGGGTGTCAGCCTGCGCCCTGCCCTTGTTGACCCGCACCTCGCCGCTGCGGATGATGCGGTACACATGCGTTTTGGGCACGCCTTTGAGCACCCGCATGAGGAAATTGTCTAGGCGCTGGCCTTCGGACGATTCGTCGATGGTGCGCAGGCTTGCGGACGGTGTAGCGGTATCTGGCATCACAAAATAGTCTCGCCTACGGTCGCCAAAACGGTGCGCATGATTCTTTTTGACAAGCGAAAATCCGTTTTAAATAAACCCTCAAGCACTTGGGCTGCGCTTGGAATTAAGCCCTTTTGCTTGGCTTGAACCACTACGGCGGCAGTTCCTAGGCAATGCAAACCCAATTCCATCGCTGCTGCTCTGCCAGCTTTTTCGTCCATGATCAGAACCGCGCTGTAGCCCAGCGCCACCAAAGTGCAGGCCTGCAAAATAGACTGCGTCTCGCCAGGATCCAATGTGAGCAGTGCAATATTGGCCACAGGCGCATCGCATAGCTTGAGCCACCCATCCGCTATTGCGGCGCGGATTTCGGGCTCTCCCTTGTCAAATTTCCCCGTCAAGACTTCTTGCAATACGATCGGTGATATGTAGACTTGTCCAAATAGTGCGGGTAACAATGCCAATTGCCCAATCAAGCTCAGGCCTATCAATGGGCTGGCATCGGCCAGCACGACGCGGCGTTTGCTTGATTGATTCTGCTGGCTACCCATACCCACTGCGCCTTGGCTCATTCAGCCAACCACTTCGTTAAGGTATCGATGTCTTTGAGCACTTCCTCCTCGGTCATGTCAATAATGGGTATACCCAAGCGCGCAAGATGCTTCATGAAGTGTGATGCCGAACACTCGGCATAGGCTGCAGCTTGCATCCAAGACAGGCCTCCATCTTTAAATAAACTCACCGCCAAGGCCATGCGGGCGTTGGCGGTTTTATCGCTAGGCAAACTGTCCATGCCAAGCACCATGGCCATGGGCTTAGCGCGGTTGAGCACCACCACAGGTTGCGACTGCGCCCACTGCAAGGCCTGCGTCGGGTTGTTTTTAAGCGTGCTGACGTTGACGGCATGCATAGCGGGCTTTCGTAGGATGAGCAAATAGGATGATTATATTCCTATCGAAAAATCCTATATGCATTTTGCAAACCTATTTCTGTCGTGCAATATGTGCTGGCGGTTTGCCAACAAAACATGACGCACCTGCTAACATCAAATCTATGCCAAACAGATCTGACACCGATCCCCTGCAATTTACATACAATACTGCCGAAATATCGCAGGCGCAGTCACGTTTGGCACTAGTGGCTGACCACCGACGTGCGCTTTTTATGGCCGAGCGGATGCGGGTGGATTTTGTTTTTCATACAGTGGCGCTTGAGGGCAATCCGTTTACTTTTCCCGAAGTTAAGACATTGCTTGATGGGGTGACCGTAGGCGGGCATAAATTGTCTGACTCGGAGCAGGTTTTAAATTTGAACCGCGCTTTAACGCATGTGATTGAACTGGTGAAAAAATCAGTTTTTCAGATCAACGCTGAAACCGCATGCGGCATTCAAGGCATCGTGGCGCGAGAAGAAGCGCTCAAATGGGGCGCGTTCAGAGATGGCATGGTTAGCTTGGCGGGCACTGCGTATTTACCCCCTGCGCCCGATAAGTTACCCAGCTTGTTTGACCAAGGGGCGCGGCATTTAAACGCGGTTGAAGACCCCGTTCTTCGTGCATTATTGGTGTTTTTATGGGGTAGCTTGAACCAATTTTTTTATGATGGCAACAGGCGAACATCGCGCTTTTTGGCCATTGGCAGTTTGATGACCGCTGGTTTCCCGCCTCTGATGATTCTGGCCAAAGACCAGTTGGTTTATAACCAAACCATGACGCGCTTTTATGACACGTAGGATGCCACACAGGCGCTCAATTGGCTGTACGGGTATTACTTTGAGCGTATTACAGGTTTTGGCTTTGACAAATAGCGTCTATAATGCTAACAACTAGCTAACGCACGCAAGTTGTTGATTTACTTGGGTTTACAAAGCCTGACCATCAAAACGAAGCGCGTAGCTGGAAGTTGATGCCAATGCACTGGCACGGCGCGTAGGCGATGATGGGCAATATGCTGTTTTGCATGGCCCCCGCAGCACGCAGGTGACAAGCAGTTGGGCCAACGCCCGTAAACACCGAACCGGAAATATTTTTTGGTTGGTAGCTTCTTTGACACACCGTTGAAAAATAAGCTGCTAACGCACAGATTTTGCACTGATTTGTAATGCTGATCGCTCACACACTCGCACAATACCTCTGGCGGCTCACTTCCCCTAGTTTTGGTATTTTTCCGCGCGATGTCAGCGTCAAATGGTCATATGTTGCTATTAAAAATGTAGCTATCCAACCCCATTTGAATTCTCCAGCTCCGATTTCACTGCACACGTTCGGCCGCAAACTTCGCACTTAAGCAGAAGTTTCACGGCTGCGGCTTATTCCCGTTCGTGTCGTTTACTAGCGTTCGCACTTGGCATCGTTGATCCACCAGAGGGTCTGTGATGACGCTTAGGCTTTGAAAGCCGGGCACTAGGAGAATACGCATGAAACGCATGTTAATCAACGCGACGCAATCAGAAGAGCGCCGCTTAGCCATTGTTGATGGCCAAAAACTACTCGACTACGAGATTGAAATTGAAGGGCGCGAACAGCGCAAAGGCAATATTTACAAGGCCGTGGTCACCCGTGTGGAGCCATCGTTGGAAGCCTGCTTTGTCGACTACGGCGAATACCGCCACGGCTTTTTGCCGTTTAAAGAAATCTCACGCATGTATTTTGCCCAAGGCGTGGCTGTGGGCCAGGCGCGCATCCAAGACGTGATTCGCGAAGGCCAAGAGCTGTGCGTGCAGGTTGAAAAAGAAGAGCGCGGTAATAAAGGAGCCGCGCTGACTACCTTTGTGAGCTTGGCTGGCCGCTATGTGGTGCTGATGCCCAATAACCCACGCGGTGGCGGTGTGAGCCGACGCATTGAAGGCGACGACCGCGCCGAGCTCAAAGAAGCCATGGACCAGCTGCAATACCCACAGGGCTGTAGCATCATTGCCCGCACCGCTGGCATTGGCCGCAGCGCGCCCGAACTGCAATGGGATTTGAACTACCTGATTAAATTGTGGAGCGCCATTGATGCGGCTGGCAAGTCTGGCAAAGGCGCTTTCTTGATTTACCAAGAGTCAAGTTTGGTGATTCGCGCGATTCGTGATTATTTCAATGCCGATGTAGGTGATATTTTGATCGACACCGACGATGTGTACGACCAAGCCCAGCAGTTCATGGCGCATGTGATGCCCGAGCACGCAGCGCGCGTCAAGCGTTATAAAGACGATGTACCGTTGTTTAGCCGCTTCCAAATTGAGCACCAAATTGAGTCAGCCTACGCCCGTACAGTGAATCTGCCAAGCGGCGGCGCCATTGTGATTGACCAAACCGAAGCGTTGGTGAGCGTGGACGTGAACAGTGCCCGCGCCATCAAGGGCGGCGACATTGAAGAAACCGCCACCCGCACCAATCTGGAGGCCGCAGACGAGGTAGCCCGCCAGATGCGCCTGCGCGACTTGGGTGGCTTGGTGGTGATTGACTTCATTGACATGGATGAGAGCCGCAACCGCCGTGATGTAGAAAACCGTTTGCGCGATGCCCTGCGCCAAGACCGCGCCCGTGTGCAGTTTGGCACCATCAGCAAGTTTGGCCTGATGGAAATGAGTCGCCAGCGCCTGCGCCCCACACTGAGCGAAGGTGCATCCATTCCCTGCCCACGCTGCGGAGGTTCCGGCCACGTGCGCGACACCGAATCGAGCGCGTTGCAAATTTTGCGCATCATCCAAGAGGATTCGATGAAAGAAGGTACGGCAGCCGTGCATGTGCAAGTGCCGGTAGAAGTAGCCAGCTTTTTGCTCAATGAAAAGCGCCCCGAGATCGCCAAAATCGAGCTCAAGCAGCGTATCAGCGTCATCATGGTGCCTAATAAAACGCTGGAAACGCCAAACTACAAGCTTGAGCGTTTGAAGCACGACGACCCACGTTTGGACAATATCCCTAGCAGCTACAAATTGGCTGAAGAGATTGAAGACCCCACTACCGTGACGCGCCGCTCGCAAGAGCGCACCAATAAGCAAGAGCCGATCATCAAAGGCGTGTTGCCCGATGCGCCTGCGCCTGCGGCGATGCCGCGTGCAGAGGCGCAGTCTGCAACAACTGCTGTGACACCTGTTGCAAATGCCACGCCAGCACGCGCTGCCATGCCGGTGGCCAAACCTGCTGCAGCCCCTGCCGAGAAAGGCTTGTTTGCTTGGATCAAGGGATTGTTTAGCGCCGCGCCTCATACAGCCGCCAAAGCTCCAGCTGTCACCAAAGTATTAACCGAGGCCGAAAAAGCAGACGCGCTGCGCGAAGCGAACCGCAATACCCGCGAAGGCGAGCGCGGTGGACGTGGTGGACGCGATGGCGAACGCGGCCGTGGTGGACGCGGTGGACGTGACGGCGGGCGTGACGCTGGCCGCGACGGCGAACGCAGCCGTGGTAGCCGTGCCCCGCGCGACGCGGCTCGCGACGGCGAACGTGCTGGCCGTGCCGACGGCCGCGCTGATTTGCGTGGCGAAGGTCGCTCAGAGAACGACCGTCCAGAGCGCAGCATGGAGGGGCAAGCGCCTCGCGAAGAAGGCCGCGCCCCACGCCGCGACGCTGAACGCGGCTCTGAACGCGGCTCTGCCCGTGATGCGGAACGCGGCCCGCGTCGCGAGAACGACCGTGGCCCTCGCCCAAGTGGTGATCGCCGTGAGGGCGACCGTGCACCACGCCAAACCGATTTAGGCGCTACTGATAATGCAGCAAACAATGATGCAGCGGCAGTGACATCGGTTGGTTTTTCCGATCAAAACGGCAGTAACAATGAATTGCAACGCCAAGAGCGTGGCGAGCGACGCGAGCGCAGCCCACGCAGTGCAGAGCGCGGCCCACGCCGCGAGCCAGGCGAACGTGGCGACTTCGCGCCTCGCGCCCCACGCATGGACGAGCAACCGACTGATGCAGGCATGGGCAATGGCGCAGCCATCGCAGCGGTTGGCCTAGCGGCGGCTGGTGCAACGGCGATCTTGGGAAGCAATGCTCCCGAAGGCGAACAGCGCGAGCGCCGTGCTCCTGAAGGCGAACAACGCGAGCGCCGTTCGCGGGACCGCTATGGCCGTGACCGCCGCGGCAGCCGCCGGGATGATGCAGGCTCAGAAAGCGCTGAAATACAAGCGGATAATGCGCAATTTGAAGAAAATTCGCCCAATGTCACCATGCAGCCGTCATTTGTTGCTACTGAAAATGCAGTACAAAGTGTTGCAGCGCCTGTTGTTCCGGTTCGCCATGTTGACACCACGCCAGCGCCTTATGCCCAAGCTGCGGCGCAGAGCGCAAGCGGCCAAGCCACGCCAATTCGCAGCATGCCTGCCATTGGCAGCTACGCACTGCCCATGGAAGACATGCGTGCTGTAGCGGCCAGCTCTGGGCTGCTATGGGTCAACTCAGATGCCAGCAAAATTGCTGCGGTGCAGGCCCAGATTGCGGCAGAACCCAAGCCTGTTCACGTCCCCCGTGAGCGGCCTCCTGTGGTGGTGATTGACCAAAGCCCCTTGGTTTTGGTAGAGACCAAGCGCGATTTGCGCAACATGGTGCTGCCATTTGAGGCACAAGCAGCTGCGGCGCAACAGCAGCAATAAACCAGTTACCTGAATTTCGATCCCCCACACCCCGTGCGCGAACCAATCGCCACGGGGTTTTTTTACGCCTGGGCGGCGGCTTTCCAAGCGGCCAATGCACTGGGCGCATCGCCTTCCCGTTCGGCTAGGGTGGCCAATTGAACCCACGCTGCGCGGCGCAGCTCAGTGGCGCTGAGTGATTGCACCGCAGCCTTCAGATGCACCTGCGCTTTGCCCCAAAGTTCTTTTTGCACGCAGGCCATGCCCGCAAGGTAATGCAAGCGCCCATCGCGCGGGTTAGCCCGCTGCGCAGCGTCTACCTGCGCCAGCCAAGCCGACTGCGCCAGCACACCACTGGCCACCAAAGCGTTGGCACATTTGGTTTGCGTATTGTCACTGAGCGCTGCATATGACTTCCAAGATGCCAAAAGCCAAGCCTGCGCTGGATGCTCTGGCCCCTGCGCCTTGACACCACCAGCGAGCTGCACCATGCGGTGCGCGGCATGCAGCGTAAGCTCGGGCATGGCCTGCTCAGCGGAGCTCAATGCGGCATAACTGCGCTGCAACTGTGACACGTCGTGGGCATCATTGAGCGCCTCCATGCCAAGGCTGCGCAGCAAGCTTGGCGCAACTTCTTTGGTAAATGCCCCATGCTTGGCCAGCAAACGCGCAGTGTCCATCGCAAGGCTGTTTTGCCGATCTTGCCGCGCGGCTTTTAAGCGGATACGCAAAGCCACCGTGCGCCTTTGCGCCCCTTGGGAAAGCTTCTCCAGCCAGCGCAAGGCGGCTTGCGGCTGGTGGGCGTTCAAGGCCCAGCGTGCAGCGCGCAGTTGCGCCGCCTCGTGCAAGGCACCATGCTCTTTGCTGGCGGCCTGCATGGCCAAATCCAATTGTGCGTCACGCAAACTGCTGTCTTGCAACTGGTGTGCGCTCTCGGCAGCTAACAGATGCGACAGCGCAGCCACCTGCGTGCGTCGAAACGGCGTTTCTGTGCCAGATGCCGACAACAGCACCGCCTCACGCGCTGATTTTCCAGCGCGTAAAAAACGCCCTGCTAAGAAGTGCACCAAGGCTGCTTGGAGCGCTGCATGCATTGCGCTGGTGCGTTGCAGGGCGCGAAAACGCGAGGCTTGGGTAGGCAAATTGAGCAAAGCAAACAACGCACGCAGTGCCAAATGCAGCACCACAAAACCTAAAAAAAGGGCTAAGACAAACAAATTAAGAGAAATATCCACCCGATGCGGCGACCAAAAAAATGTCACACTGCCATCGTTATTGCCCGCAAACATGGCCACGCCCACCGCAATGGCAAACAAGCTAAGGAGCCACAGAGCTGCGCGCATAGCCATGCCTACCTGCCCGCGCTAGCAGTAGCCAAAGCGGCAAAGCTGTCGTCTAGGCGCGGCAATTCAGTGGATTTCATTTGTCCTTGCAATTGCACAATCAAATCCAGCGCCTGCACCGTCAGTTTGGCGTTGCCATCAAAGTATTTAGCCAGACTGGCCGCTGCAGCCGCCAAATCGGAGCGCACCGAGTCGCCCTGCCGCGCCAACAAACCCAAGCGGGCATTGAGCAGCTTAAGTTTGATGTTTTCGCGCAAGAAAAAACTTTGCTCAGGCGCGAGCAAGGCGGCCTCTGGATCGTCGATGCGGCTCACACGCAGCAGGCTGCGCATTTGCTCCCACGCGTTGTTCAAACCAGTTTGCCACCAGTTGCTGTCTGTGGCGACGGCAGATTTGACCGCCGCTGCGTTAAATTTGGCATCTGGCTTGCGCACGGGCTTACCCACCTGATTGCGCAGAGGTGCTTCGTCGGCCAAGCGCACCAATTCGTCCAAACGCAGCAGCATGGAGGGTGTATCCGACAAACTCAGCGCTTTAACTTTGTCTAAATCACGCACAATAGCACGCTGCAAGGGCACTAAACGGGGCTGCGCAGCGCGGCCAAGACGCAATTCGGCGCTTTTGAGTGTAGCAATCAAGGGTTCGGCACTGCCAGTCAGTTGGGCTTGTTGCAGTGCCAAGCGCAGCGCGGATTCAATGTCTACCACCAAGTTTTCGTCGCGCGAGCGTGACAGACTCTGCATGAGTTCATCGAGCTGGCCGCGTTGTAAGGATACCTCGCTCAGTTTGGCATCCATGAGTGTTTGGCGGGCTGCCGCTTCGCGGGCCACATCTTGCGCCGTGCGGGCCAATGTCCGCGCCTCTGCCGCCACCGCTTGGGCGTCGGCACTTTGCCGGGCCAGCGCTTCTTGCAAATTGGCCAACTTTTGCCATGCGGCCAGCGCCACCAGCAATGCCAGCAGTCCCAACGCAAAAGCCAATACCAGCCACAGGCGGGCTCTGGGCGCATGCTGGGTCGCAGCGGCTGCGCCAACAGGCGCTGCGGCGATGGACGCGGCGGCGGAGTGCGGCGAACTGGTGGGGGGTAAATCGCTCATGGCAGTGATTTTATCGACGCAAGCACCGCCACCAAGTCTGGCCGTGACGTGCAAACAACACCAAAGCCCAACGCGCGCGCACTGTCGGCAATGCGCGGATGCGTTGCCACGCACCGCGCTTGCGCCCATTGCACCGCAGAAAATCCAGTGGGCATGCACTGCGGCAAAAAAGCCAAGGCCTCGGAGCTTGAAAACAACCACAGCGCCCCAGGGCCGGCAGCATCAGCCGCCAGCGCGCGCTGCTGCGCCGTCCAAAGCGGCGGACAACGTAAATAACTGGCCACCTGCTCGACCTGCGCCCCCGCAGATTGCGCCGTGTGCGCCAACCAGTCGCGCCCTGTGGCCACCGCGCTGCCATCGGACTGCAAAGCGGCACCGCGCACGATCAGCAAACGCGAGCCCTGCTGGATTTGGGAGGCCACCACACGCCACAAATGCTCGGTGTCAAATTGCAAAGCGTGGGCATCGGGTGCGTCTATTAAATCTGCCCGCACCCCCACAGCCAGCAAACTGGCGACCGTGCCAGGCCCGGTAGCCCAACAACGTATATTGCACGAATTTACTATATTTTTTATAGCACTATATGACGTATTGACAGTGACATTGCTATTATTATCTTTAAAGAAATGTTCTACTGCATTGCTACTCACAAACATCAGCGTTGGGTAGCTGTGCAGCATGGCTTGCGCCTGCAACAAGCCGTCTTTAAGCGCCCCAAGCGTGGGCTGTGCCCCATGGATACCGCGAATTTCAAGCAATGGCAAATGCACTACCCTGTGGCCATCAGCGACCAAAGCATCGACCCACGCTTGGCTTTGCGCGACTGGCCGAGTGAGGATTACTTGCATAGCTTGGCTTGCCTTAGCGGGCGTTCACAGGCTAGACATGCTGCACGGGCTGCGCCCCCAGAGCCCGCAGCTGCGCTGCCACCGCGCCGCCAAGTGCCAGCGCCTCTTCCTGTGTGTGCACTGCCGCGCGGGCCTGCGCCAAGGCCAGTGGCTTGCCCGCATCGGGTTCGCCCCAGGCGCCATTGAGCTGGAGCAGATCGCCCTGCCATGTGGCAAAAGCTGCCAGCGGCATGGAGCAGCTGCCGCCCAATGCGCGACTTACCTCGCGCTCGGCGGCCACTTGCAGCCAAGTGGCTTGGTGGGCCAGAGGCGCCAGCGCCTGCACCAAATCGGCCCTAGCGCTGCGAATTTCAATGCCCAAAGCGCCTTGCCCTGCTGCTGGCAGCATGGTGGTGGGCTCAAAAATTTGCCGTATACGGTGCCCTAACCCCAAGCGCTTGAGCCCAGCAGCCGCCAAAATAATCGCGCTGTAGCCGCCATCGTCAAGCTTTTTCAGCCGGGTATCCAAATTCCCACGCAGCGGTTCAATGCGCACATCTGGCCGCAGCGCTTGCAGCAGCACTACGCGGCGCAAGCTCGACGTGCCCACCACCGCACCCAGCGGTAAATCCGCAAGCGAATCAAAATGCGGCGACACCAAAGCATCGCGCGGGTCTTCGCGCTCCATCACGCAGGCCAGCGCAAAACCGCTTGGCAGCTCCATGGGCACGTCTTTGAGCGAATGCACAGCGATGTCGGCGCGGCCGTCTTCTAGCGCCGCCTCCAGTTCTTTGACAAACAGGCCTTTGCCGCCCACTTTGGACAGCGATCGGTCTAATATCTGGTCACCGCGCGTGGTCATGCCCAAAAGGCGCACGCTGTGCCCCAATGCCTCAAGCAGAGCACGCACATGCTCGGCCTGCCACAGGGCTAGGCGGCTTTCGCGGGTGGCAATCACTATCTTCATTGTTTTGGTAACCAGTCTGTAATCAATTCGTCAATTTAACCTAGCCCTAGATGCTAGCATGGCAACTATGAAAACCTCCTTAACAAGTGCCAGCGTCTCTCAGCCTAAAAACCCCGCAGCCAAAAGCGCCGCCATGTCCCGCAAAGACAAAGAGCGCCCATTGGTAGACGACATTCGGCTCTTGGGCCGTATTTTGGGTGACGTGATCCGCGAGCAAGACGGTGCACCCGCTTACGAGTTGGTCGAGAAAATCCGCAAACTCTCGGTCACCTTTCGCCGCCATGCCGACGAGACGGCGCAAGAAGGCTTGAAAAAGCTGCTCAAAAGCCTCACCAATGACCAAACCGTGAGCGTGATTCGCGCTTTCACGTATTTCAGCCATTTGGCCAATTTGGCCGAAGACCGCCACCACATCCGCCGCCGCGCCGTGCATGAGCAGCGTGGCGATGTGCAAGACGGCAGCCTCGATGCCGCTTTTGCCCGCCTGCGCGCCAGTGGCCACACCGCCAAAAGCATTGCCAAGACACTGGCCAGTGCCTTTATTTCCCCTGTGCTCACGGCCCACCCCACCGAAGTGCAGCGCAAAAGTATCCTCGACACCGAACGCGCAATTGCCCACATACTCACCCAACGCGACGCGCCCCTGATGGCCCGCGAGCGCACAGCGCTCGATGCTCAGTTGCGCGCCCGTGTGACCCAGCTGTGGCAAACGCGGCTACTTCGCTACACCAAGCTCACCGTGGCCGACGAGGTGGAAAACGCCCTAAGCTACTATGAGGCCACCTTTTTGCGCGAAATCCCCAAGCTCTATGCAGACGTAGAAGAGCGTGTGGGCAAAGTAGACGAGGCGTTTTTTCGCATGGGCAACTGGATAGGCGGCGACCGCGACGGCAACCCCAATGTAAATGCCGACACCTTGAACCACGCCCTGCGCCGCCAAGCCGAAGTGGCTCTGCGCCACTACCTTACCGAAGTGCACCATTTGGGCGCAGAGCTGTCGGTATCCCTCATGCTGGTAGGCGTGTCGCCCGCCATGCAAGCGCTGGCCGCCAGCAGCCCCGATGTCAACGAACACCGCCAAGACGAGCCCTACCGCCGCGCCTTAATTGGCATGTATGCACGCTTAGCCGCCAGCCTGCGGGCGCTCACGGGCACCGAGGCGGCCCGCCACGCTGTGGCTCCGCAAAACCCCTACCCCCATGCCGAGGCATTTTTGCACGACCTGCGCGTCATCGAGCAGTCGCTGCAAGACACCAAAGGCGGGCACTTAATCGGTATGCGTTTGGCGGGCTTGATCCGCGCTGTACAGGTGTTTGGCTTCCATTTGGCCACCATCGACCTGCGCCAAAGCTCGGACAAACACGAGGAAGTGGTCGCCGAACTGCTGGCCACCGCACGCATCGAAGCCAATTATTCGGCTTTAGACGAATCTGCCAAACGCACACTGCTGCTCAAGTTACTCTGCGAATCGAGGCCTTTGCGCGTAGTGGGCGCACACTACAGCGCCCATGCGCAAAGCGAAATCGCCATATTTGAAGCCGCCAAAACCGCACGGCAGCGGTTTGGCGCGGCGGCTGTTTTCCATTACATCATCAGCCACACCGAAAGCGTGAGCGACTTGCTAGAAGTCTTGGTGCTGCAAAAGGAAACCGGCCTGATGGCCTCCACGCTCGACGCGGCAGCCACTGCCGAACTCATCGTCGTGCCGTTGTTTGAAACCATTGAAGACCTGCGCAATGCCGCGCCCATCATGCGCGAGTTTTACGCCCTGCCCGGCATAGCGGCCATGGTGCAGCGCTCGGCTGCCAATGGTGCATTGCGTGACGCGCCCGAACAAGACATCATGCTGGGTTACTCTGACAGCAACAAAGACGGCGGGATTTTCACCAGCAACTGGGAGCTTTATCGGGCTGAAATCGCCTTGGTGAGTTTGTTTGACCAACTCAAAGCCTCGCATGGCATCACCCTGCGAATGTTCCATGGCCGAGGCGGCACTGTGGGGCGTGGCGGCGGCCCGAGCTACCAAGCCATATTGGCACAACCCGCAGGCACGGTGCGCGGCCAAATACGCGTCACCGAGCAAGGCGAAGTCATTGCCTCTAAATACGCCAACCCCGAAATAGGCCGCCGCAACCTCGAAACCTTGGTGGCCGCCACGCTAGAGGCCACCCTGCTCACCCCCGCCAAAAGCGCCCCACAAGGCTTCATCGACGCCGCCACCGAGCTGTCCGCCCTGTCGATGCAGGCCTACCGCAAGCTGGTCTACGACACGCCGGGTTTCACCGATTACTTCTTTGCTGCCACGCCAATCCGCGAGATTGCGGGGCTCAACATCGGATCGCGCCCAGCCAGCCGCAAGCCCAGCCAGCGCATTGAAGACCTGCGCGCTATTCCTTGGGGCTTTAGCTGGGGCCAATGCCGCCTGACTTTGCCAGGCTGGTACGGCTTTGGCAGTGCCGTGGAGCAGTATTTAGAGAAAAATAAGGCAATGTCACCGTCAAATGGTCATATGTTGCTACAAAAAATGCAGCGTGATTGGCCATTTTTTAAAACCCTGCTGTCCAACATGGACATGGTAATCGCCAAGTCAGACTTGGCCTTGGCATCGCGCTACGCCGAATTGGTGACCGATGCCAAGCTGCGCAAACGCATTGTGGCCGACATCGACGCCGAATGGCACAAAACCGCCAAAGCATTAGCCCTGATCACCGGCGAGAAGAACCGCCTAGCCAACAACCCAGCCCTTGCCCGCAGCATCGAACACCGCTTCCCCTACATCGACCCTCTGCACCACCTGCAAGTAGAGCTGATTCGCCGCTACCGCCAAGGCAAAAACGAACAAGACCGCGACGAACGCGTGCAGCGCGGGATCCATATTAGTATTAACGGGATTGCGGCGGGATTGCGCAATACGGGTTAAATTAATGCGCTTTAGCTGACACGCCGTTTGATGAGTTGGGCTAGATTTGTCGATTTGATTGCATATATATAATTAATGCTATCATCTAGCCTGTGAATAACAAACACCGCAAAACCCTTGAGGCAATTTTGGCCGAACCAGCCAATGGCAATATCGAGTGGGCAAGGATTGAAGCTTTGTTTGTGGCCTTGGGCTGCAAAGTGGTTGAAGGGCCGGGTTCATCTATCACACTTGATTGGCAAGGAAGACGCGCCAGTTTTCACAGACCGCATCCCGGCAAAGAAGCATTGCGCTACAGGGTGAAAGCAGCGCGTGAGTTTTTACAACGTATTGACACAGCATGAAAGGCGCAATATGACCAACTCCATGACTAACTCCATGACTTATAAGGGCTACACCACCCACATGGTGTTTGACACCGAAGACAAAATCATCGTTGGGCGCGTGCTGGATGTCGATGACATCATCACTTTTCACGGTGAGTCGGTGGCAGAGTTCGAGTCAAATTTTCAAATGGTGGTGGATGACTACATGGCCGCCTGCCTGAAGCTGGGCGGCGCACCCGAAAAACCAGCGGGAGGCAAGCTCATGCTCAGAATTGCGCCCACAGTGCATGCTGCAGCGCTCAAAGCAGCTTCGCAGAGCGGTGTGAGCTTGAATAAATGGGCAGAGCAGGCGCTCAAGGCTGCCACCCAAATGACTGGCGTGCAAATGCTCAAAAATGTTTGAGCGCTAAGCATCTATCTCAAGCTTGGCATTGGCCAAGCACCTAAGCACTCAAATCTTAAACGACTCCAAGGACTCCGGTGCAAACAACTCATCGGGGGTGAGCAAGCGTTTAGACAGGCCCTGCTCCAAGTGGTAGCGGGTAAAGGTCTCTAGCACATGGCGGTTTTTTTCTAGGCCGTAGGCCCACCAGTCGTCGCCCATTTCGCGGCGGGTGTCTTCCACATGCGCTGTCAGCCACGGCAGCATGGTTTTGAGCGCTGCGGTTTCTTGCAGGTCGGCGTAGGTGTGGCGCTGCGCGGCAATAAAGGCTTTGGTGAGCGACTGGGCAATCCAGCGGTTGGCCTCGTAGACATCGCGGCGCATCACCACGGTGTGCATGATGGGGAAGATTTTGGTTTGGCGATAGTAGGCGCGTTCAATTTCGGCGTAATTTTCAAACAGGCGCTTGACCTTACCATCGCCCAGATAAAAACTCGACGGAGCACGCGCGGTGTACAGCGCATCGAGAGCGCCTGTGTGCAGCATGCCTGACAGGGTTTGGTCTGGGCCTATGGGGTTGACTTGGATGTTGGGCGGAAGTTCGAGTTTGAGCTTTTCTACGCGGCCCGTTTCTTCCTCGCCGCCATACCAATAGGGCTGCGCGTCTACTGGCACGCCGTAGTGGTCGCTCAAAATACCGCGAATCCACACAGGCGCAGTCATTTGGTATTCGGGGCTGGCAATGCGCTTGCCAATCAGGTCTTTGGGTTCTTGAATGCCTGCATGGGCGTTAACAAATATGCAGGAGTGGCGGAAAAAGCGCGAAGGGAAAATGGGCAGGGCAATGAAAGGCTTGTCGGGGTGGTGCAGGCTCACGCAGTAGCTAGACAGCGACATTTCGCACACGTCAAATTCGCGGAATCTGGCTTGGCGAAAAAAGGTTTCCTCCACTGGTAAATTGAGGTAATTCAGGTCAATGCCGTCGGGCTGTACCGCGCCATCCATCAGGGCGCGGGTGCGGTCGTAGTTCCAGCAGGCAAAAGAGAGGCGCAATTTAGGCATTTAAAAACACCACTTACTCTGCCTTGATACCAGCAGCGGTGATGGCTTTGCCAAAGCGCTCGTTTTCGGCCAAAACAGCTTTGAGGTAGTCGGCAGGTGTGCCGCCTACAGCATCCATGCCGCCATTGCCCATGAGGCTAGCCAGCTCAGGCGTTTTGGCAATAGCAGCAATTTCAGAGCTAATTTTGTTGACAATGGCGGCACTGGTGCCTTTGGCGGCAAATATGCCGACCATGGGCGCAAAATCAAAGCCTGGCACCAGCTCACCGATGGTGGGTAAATTGGGCGCTAGGGGCGATCGGCTGACCGCATTCACCGCTAACACTTTGAGCTGCCCCGCTTTGACAAAACCACCAATGGAGGGCATGGCTGAAAAAACCGCCTGCACTTGACCGCCTACCAGCGCAGGAACCGACTGCGATGTGCCTTTGAACGGCACATGTTTGATGTCTAGGCCGAGCGCCGCGTTCATGGCTTCGTGGCATAAATGGTGGGTGCTGCCCACGCCAGACGAGCCGTAGTTGAGCATGCCCGGTTTGGCTTTGGCAAGGGCAATGAATTCGTCCAAAGTATTCACGCCTAAGCTCGGATGCACGGCCAAAAACAAAGGGGCACGGGCCATCATGGAGACTGGCACGAAGTCTTTGTTCAGGTCGTAATTGAGCGTTTTGTAAATGCGCGGGTTGATAGAAAACATAGAGCCATCGGTGACCAAAAATGTGTAGCCATCAGCGGGGCTACCCGATATGGCCTGCGCCGCCACCACGCCGTTAGCGCCCGGTTTGTTGTCAATGAGCACACCCTGCCCCCACTTGGCCGACAACCGCTGCGCATACATCCGCGCGACAGTGTCTGGAAAGCCCCCCGCACCATACGGCACTACGAATTTGATAGCTTTACTGGGATACTCAGATTGCGCCATAGCACATATGGGGCTTACGAGTGAAAAGCTTGCTACTTGTAGAATTTGTCTGCGTTGCATGGTTATTTCCTCTGGTATTTACTGATTGGGCATGCCCAAGCCGCGCCAATCGGTGGTTTTGGGTACTATGCCTTCAAAGGCGCGTACCCCTTTTTCATACTGCGCATGCGCGTGCTCGCCTATGATTGTGCCGCTTTTTTGCGCTTCTTGCGCTGCCGCTACCATCATGCGGCGAAACTCCACAATCGCTTGGTCGCTTGCGCCCAAGCGGTCATTGCTGCGGTCGGCTATGGGGCCCATGGTTTCCCACATGGCTATGTCTTGGTTGGGTATGCCACGTATGCCTGTGAAGTTGCCCAACTGCATGCTTTGGCGGTCTTGCAAATAGCCGTTGGCCAAATTACGTACTTTTTGGAATGCTTTGTCCACATCGATGCCCACCTGTGCGCTGCAAAATTTGCGCCATTCCTCGGGGTCAATTCCGCCTGTTCCATCAGCCGTCCACGCAATGAAATGGAACATGGTGTGGGTGTCGTCAATTGGCACATTGATATTGGCCACGTTGTACAGGTTGTTAGGCGGTATCAGCACTGTGCTAGGCGCTACAAATACCGATATACGCACATACTGGTTGTCCGCTGCATTGGTGATAGGGCGACGAATGGCGGCGTATTTAAATCCGTAGTCGGTGGGCTGCACTGAAAATTTGGGGGCTTTGTCGGTGCTGGGGCGCAACCATGACTTTGCGGTGGCTCGGGCTTTGTCTACTCTGGCGGGCAACATATCGGTGCTGTGCAAACTGGAGCTATGGGCTGAGTCAATGGCCCCTTCGAGTATTTGCGCCCAATTGCAATCAATGGCGATTTTGACCACGCTGACTTTGCTGTGCACCTCGGGAGCCCATGCGGGTGGCTTAAACGCTGGGGCAATTTGCGTATCGCCCAGGCGCGCCCCCATGTACACCCAGACCATGCCCGCGTGCTCGTGGGTGGCATAGGCTTTGTGTTTGACTGCGGCACTGCCGTCGGCATGCGTGCAAGCGCCTGCGGGCTCGCTGGGCATCTCGATCACATCTCCCAACACATTGACTTTCCATCCGTGGTATAGGCAGCGCAGGCCACAGTCTTCGTTGCGGCCAAATTGCAAAGACGCGCGGCGATGCGGGCAATAACGGTCCATCACGCCAATAGCACCATCGCTGTCCCGCCATGCCACCAAGTCTTCGCCCAGCAGGCGAATGGATACGGGTTCGCTGTCAAGGTTGGGGATTTCTTCGCTCAGGCAAGCGGGCAGCCAATGTCTGCGCATAATCTGGCCCATAGGCGCATCGCCTTCCACCCGACACAACAGTTGGTTTTCTTCTGGGGTCAACATACAAAATCTTCGCGTTTTTTGCAAATACACTTGCGCCAATATACTTAGCGGACTAAGATTACAAAGTATACCCCCGATTCCCTCTCTGTATGCACCACACTGAAACACCTTCACGCACTTGGTTCAATCTACAAGTCGTCTCCAAACAATCGGTTGCGCAGGACATCGTCGCTTTTGAACTGGCACTGACTGACGGCGGTGATTTGCCTGTATTTACTGCAGGCGCACACATTCAGGTGCTCACACCCAGCGGCGTGCAGCGCAATTACTCGCTTTATAACGACCCTGCTGAACGCCATCGATACTGTATCGCCGTGAAGCGCGACGCAGCAGGGCGTGGCGGCTCGGTCAGCATGGCCGATAGCTTGCAAATTGGCCATACACTGCCAGTGCGCAATCCAGACAATGCATTTGCGCTGCACCCGCGTGCCAAACGATTTTTATTCATTGCGGGCGGAATTGGCATCACGCCGATGATGGCCATGCTGCAAGAGGCACAGGTCAGCCATGCGGGTGCATTTAAATTGGTGTACTGCACCCGCAACCAGGGCAGCACCGCCTTTGCCGATACGCTCATTGCGCCTCATATACGATCCAAAGTAACGCTCCACCACGACCATGGCGACCCCAGTGCAGCATTTGATTTTTGGCCTTTACTGGAAAAACCCGTTGCAGGCACACATATTTATAGTTGTGGTCCACGCAAGCTCATGGACGCCGTGAAAGACATGAGCGGTCATTGGCCTTTTGGCTCGGTGCATTTTGAAAGCTTTGGGGTAGATGCAGCCTTGCGCCAGACCAACCGCGCTTTTGACATCACGCTGCAAAGCACGGGACAAACCGTGCACGTAGATGCCCACACGAGCATGCTTGACGCTTTAAGGGCGCAGCACATACCCGTGCGCAGTAGCTGCGAAAGCGGCACCTGCGGATCGTGCAAAACTGTCTTGGTGAGCGGGGCATGCGAACACCGCGATTACGTGTTGTCTGAGCAAGAAACACAAACGCATGTGATGGTGTGTGTCTCGCGGGCTGCGGCAGGTTCTAGTTTGGTGCTGGGTTTATGACTGGGCAGCCGCAGGCATTGCGCATCGGTGTCATAGGATTAGGCCGCGCATTTACCTTGATGCTGGAGACCTTTCGTCGCGACCCGCGTGTAAACCTGGTGGCGGCCACCGACCTTGTATCAGGTGCGATGGCGGCGTTTAGACAAGAATTCGCAAGCCAAGTGCATGCCAGTGCCGAATTGTTGTGCCAAGACCCCGCAGTGGAACTGGTCTATATTGCATCGCCCCACCAATACCATGCCGAGCATGTGGCCATGGCTGCCCGCCACGGAAAACACGTGCTGCTAGAAAAGCCCATGGCAATCAGTTTAGACGAATGCGGCGCTATGGTGCGTGCCATGCGGCAAGCCAACAAAACGCTGGTTGTGGGGCACAGCCACAGCTTTAACGCGCCGGTGCTGCATGCGCGAAAAATCATCGACAGCGGTGAGATTGGCACGGTGCAAATGGTGCACGCCCTGAATTTCACCGACTATTTGTACCGTGCGCGTAGACCCGAAGAGCTGCGCACGGCACAAGGCGGCGGTGTGGTACACAGCCAAGCGGCCCACCAGATGGATATCGTGCGCTTGCTAGGCGGTGGCCTTGTGCGCAGCTTGCGTGCGCACACACAGGCATGGGATGCAAGCCGCGCCACTGAAGGGGCATACAACGCGCTGTTGCAGTTTGAAGGCGGTTGCGTGGCCAATATGAGCTACAGCGGTTATGGCCATTTTGACAGCGATGCGCTCATGGGCTGGCACAGCGAGCTAGGCACTGCAAAAGACCCTAGCCAATACGGTGGGGCCCGCCAAAAGCTAGCCCATTGGCGCAGCCCAGAGCAAGAGCTGCATGCCAAGGCTGCACGCAACTACGGAGCAAGCGGATTTGCCGCGCCTGATGCGCACGTGGCACACCAGCATTTTGGACAAGTCATTGTGTGTGGCACGCGGGGTGACTTGCGGTTAATGCCAGACGGCGTATGGGTTTATGGCGATGCATTGCAACGCTTTGATGCCCTGCACACACCCGACATTCCACGCCATGAGGTCATAGATGAAGTCTGGGCAGCGCTGCGCTTGGGTAAGCCGCCGGCACACAATGGGGATTGGGCTATGGCGACCACCGAGGCCTGCTTAGGCATTTTGCAATCGTCACAGCAGCAAGCTGAGATTTTGCTGGCGCATCAGGTAGCGTGGGGCACAGCATAAAATAGTGCAGGGAACTCAACATGCCGCATACACCAAACACCATAAAAAAACAAAATGCCAAACGCAACGGTGAAGCACAAACCATGCTGCACCACTGGCGAGAAGCAGTGCCCGATGACCGTATTGCGCATTTGGTGCGCGATACATCCAGGGCTTTTTTGCGAGCACTGCAAGTGCGTTTGGCCGAGCACGATGTACCATTTGGGCATTGGGCATTTTTACGCATCCTCTGGTCGCGCGATGGCCTGACGCAAAAACAAATGAGCGATGAAGCAGGTGTCATGGAGCCCACCACGTTTACGGCAGTCAAAGCCATGGAAGCCAGAGGATGGATTGAACGCCGCCAAATGGAGGGTAACCGCAAAAACATGCATGTTTTTCTTACCCCCTTAGGACGTGCATTGGAGGCCCAGCTAGTGCCTTTGGCGCAGACAACCAACCAAATTGGCATTGCTGGTGTGAGCGCTGGCGACATTGCCACCACACGCAAAACACTGCTGGCCATCATTGCAAATTTGGCAGCAGACCGATAAAACGGCCTGACACAAAAAAGCCCGCATGTCTGAAGTGCGGACTTAGGGGGATGATAGTCAGGGCTTAACGGCCAACGACTTTCACCACTTTGATTTTAGGCTTGGCTACAAAACCTGCCGTTTTACCTGGGCTGTAGGGTTTTTTGGCGGGGCGTTTGTCTTCAAATGGGCTGCTATTCCAGGTGTTGGCACGCTGTTTGGGTGCGCCCGCATCACCGTTATCACGCGGCGCATAGGAAGGGCTAGGCGCGGAGCGCTCTGGACGCTGGAATGGCCGTGCATCGCCGCGTGGCTCAGTGCGTTGGTCAGCACGCGGCTCAAAACTGCGGCGTTCTTGTCCACGGTCTTGTGCACCACGGTCTTGACCGTACGGCGCACGCGGGGCAAAACTACGCTCTGCACCACGGTTATCTTGGCTACGGGTGTCTTGGCTACGGTTATCTTGGCTACGGTTGTCTCCACCGCGGTTGTCAAAGCCGCGCGGCTCACCACGCGGGGAAAAACCGCCTTGGTCTTGGCCACGCTGTTCAAAACCACGCGACTCACCCTGTGGTGGGCGGCCACCCCAGCCGCCGTCGCTGAAACTCTTGGTGCGGCCACCAAAGCCGCCGCCACCGCTGTTGCGGTCATTGAAACCGCTGCGGCCAGCATAGTCGCCGCCACCGCCACCACGGCGCTCAAAATTACCACCGCGGTCGCCACCACGGAAATCACCACGGTCGTTGCCTCGGCCACCGCCACCAAAACTGCGTGAAGGCGCTGGTGCACGTGCTGTAGGCTCTAGACCGGGAATGGTCTCAGCCTTGAGCGGCTGCTTGTTGTAAAACTCAATATCTTGGATCTTACGGCGGTCACGAAACTCAGCAATGGTCACCGCTGTGCCGTCGCGCCCAGCGCGGCCGGTGCGGCCAATGCGGTGCGTGTAGTCTTCGGCCTTCATCGGCAGGCCGTAGTTGAACACATGGCTGATCGAGCGCACATCAATGCCGCGTGCTGCCACATCGGTAGCCACGAGGAATTGAATGCGCCCTTCGCGCAGCATGCCCAAACGGCGGTTGCGCATGCCTTGGCTTAGTGCGCCATGCAGTGCAGCGGCCACAAAACCCGCATCGGCCAGTTCGTTGGCCAATGAATCGCACTCTACTTGCGTGCTCGAGAAAATAATCGCCTGCTCAATGCTGGGGTCACGCATCCAGTGGTCAAGCAACTTGCGTTTGTGCGACATGTTGTCCGCCCAATACAGCATTTGCTTGATGTTTTGGTGGCCTTCTTGCGGGCTTTCAATGGTGATGCGCTGGGGCTCGCGCATCACGCGGGCGGCCAACTGCTGAATACGCGGCGCAAAAGTGGCGCTGAACATCATGGTTTGGCGACGCTCAATCGTCAGCTGGTTCACCTCGGCCAAATCGTCGCTAAAGCCCAAATCGAGCATGCGGTCGGCTTCGTCCACAATCAGGAATTTCACCGCTTCACACTTGATTTGTCCGCTACGCTGCAAGTCGAGCAGGCGGCCGGGTGTAGCCACAATCAGGGTGGCATTTTGCAACTTGGCAATTTGCAACTGGTAAGGCATGCCGCCTATGACTGACGCAATGCGCACGCCGCGCATGTGGCGCACCAAGTCAATCGCATCGTTGGCCACTTGTTGGGCCAGCTCGCGCGTGGGGCACAGCACCAGCGCGCCAGGTGTAGCAGCGCGGAAGTTGCGCATATTGGTGGGGTCTTTGCGCTTAGATTTTTTCGGCAACTCTTGGCCAGCGGCTTTGGCTGCTTCAACTTGCTCGGTCCATGCCAAGGCTTCTAAGCGCTCTTGCTCGCGCATGTCGGCTTCCAAGGCATTAAGCACAGGCAGCAAATATGCCGCCGTTTTGCCGCTACCGGTTTGGCTGGATACCATCAAATCGACGAATTTTTTGTTGCCATCGGGCGACTTCATGGCCAATGGAATGGCTTTGAGCTGCACAGGCGTGGGCTTGGTAAAACCCAGCTCGGCAACAGCCTGCACCAGCGATGGCGAGAGGCCAAAAGCTTCAAAAGCATTCGGTTCAGCAGGCACGTTGCTCACCTCTTCAACGGCATCAAATGCTACAGTATCTGTAGCTACAGATGACGTTTCATCGGTGACATTAGCCATATTTTCTTCAATATGTGCCTCAGTAACCATGTCGGTGGCCTCCACAGCGCTCACAGCATCGTGGTTGAGCGCTTCGTTCACAGCCGCCTCGGTCATAGGGGAAAAATCTTCGTTCATACGCATACACGCTTGCGCAGCCCGACAGTGCGGGGCGCAAACATTCCTTTTCTAAGAAATGGAGTCCTTCATTGGACGATTGACAAATAAACATCAACCAACCAACAAGTTCAGCGTGAGTCCGGTGAGGGTCAAAGCCAGCAACTGTGAAAAGTTACAAGCCGCCTCTTGGTAACGCGACGGCCTTCAAGATATAAACAGAAGGCCTAGAGTGTGTGGCAGATGCACATAATTTCGCTCTTCAAACAGCGAAGCCTTTGATTATGGCATGTTTTTGAGAAATATACTAGGGTTTTCACCTAAATTAAATCTTCATGCAATTCGCACGGTAGTACAGCAGCTCATCAATCGACTCGTGCACATCGGCCAAAGCCGTATGTTTTTGCTTCTTTTTAAAGTCTTTGTAAACCAGTGGCGCCCAGCGCTTGGTGAGCTCTTTGAGGGTACTCACGTCTAGGTTGCGGTAGTGCAAATAGCCTTCAAGCTCGGGCATGTAGCGGTCTAAAAAGCGGCGGTCTTGGCTGATGGTGTTGCCGCACAAGGGGGATTTCATCTTGGGCACATAGCGTTTGACGAATTCGAGCAGCTCTTGCTCGGCCTTGGCTGTAGTGAGTTTACTGGCGCGTACTTTGGCGGTCAGGCCGCTTTTGCCGTGGGTGTTTTGGTTCCACTTGTCCATTTTAGCCAGCTGCAGCTCGCTTTGGTGAATCACCAGCACCGGGCCTTCTATGCGCACGTTTAGCTGCGCGTCCGTAATTACCACGGCAATCTCAATCAGGCGGTTTTCCTTGGGGTCAAGACCCGTCATTTCGCAGTCTACCCAAACGAGGTTTTGGTCGGATTTTTTGAGGGTTTGTGTGGTTTGCATGGGATATATTGTCGCTGATTGCATAAAGCCTAAAATGCAGCCATGAACGCATTTACCTTTACCGCACTTTTTGCCGCTTTTTTAGTGGCTGGGCTCTTGCTTAAATTTTGGCTGGCTACGCGCCAAATACGGCATGTGGCGCAGCACCGCGCGGCTGTGCCTGCTGCTTTTGCGGACCGCATCAGCTTGGCGGCACACCAAAAAGCGGCAGATTACACCATCACCAAATCACGCATCGGCCTGCTGGAGCTTGCATTTGGCACTGCCGTGCTGCTAGGCTGGACGCTGCTAGGTGGGCTAAATTGGCTGAACCAATGGGTGATGTCGCATGTGCAGGAGGGGCTTTGGCAGCAACTGGCGCTGCTCGGCGCTTTCATGCTGATTGGCAGCTTGATTGACTTGCCATTCACACTCTACCAAACCTTTGTGGTGGAAGAAAAGTTCGGCTTTAACAAGATGACGTGGCAGCTCTGGCTGGGCGATTTGCTCAAATCCAGCGCAGTGGGGATTGCCATTGGGGTGCCGATTGCTGCGCTGATTTTGTGGCTGATGGGCGCGGCTGGTACGCTCTGGTGGCTTTATGCATGGACGTTTTGGATGGACTTTAACCTGCTGCTGCTGATTATTTACCCCACTTTTATTGCGCCAATTTTTAATAAATTTCAGCCACTGGAAGACGAATCGCTCAAAGCACGGGTAACGGCGCTGATGCAGCGTTGCGGTTTTGCAGCAAAAGGCTTGTTTGTGATGGACGGCAGCAAGCGCAGCGCCCATGCCAACGCGTATTTCACGGGCTTTGGCGCAAGCAAGCGGGTGGTTTTTTATGACACCCTGCTCAAGCAGCTCAGCCCTGCCGAAGTAGACGCGGTATTGGCGCACGAACTGGGGCACTTTAAGCACAAACACGTCATCAAGCGCATTGTCAGCATGTTTGCCATGAGCTTGGCAGGTTTTGCGCTGTTGGGATATTTGTCGCAACAGCTGTGGTTTTACACGGGGCTGGGCGTGCGTCCCGCGTTAGCCGGCGGCAATGACGCACTGGCGCTTTTGCTTTTTATGATGGCTGTGCCAGTGTTTACGATGTTTATTTCGCCGATATTTGCGCAATTTTCACGCAAACATGAGTTTGAGGCCGACGCTTACGCCGTGGCACAAACCAATGGTGCAGACCTACAAAGCGCGCTCTTAAAGCTCTATGAAGACAATGCCTCCACCCTGACGCCCGACCCTTATTATGTGAAGTTTTATTACTCACACCCGCCCGCTAGCGAGCGCTTGGCGCGCATGGCTAGCCCCGTCGTTGTTTCTGTCGCTGTAGTAGTCTGAAAGGTTTTATGAACAGCGTCTTATTGAAAAAAAAGCATGATGTCACTGCCAGGACGTCATATACAGCTACAAAAATTATAGCTTCTTTAGCAAAACTAGAAGGCTGGAAACTCTGCGGAGATGGTGCGAATCTGGCCATCGAAAAAACCTACGCATTTGCGAATTTTCTAGAAACTATGGCTTTTGTGAATGCAGTGGCCTTTGTAGCCGAGCGGCAAGACCACCACCCAGAGATGCTGGTCACGTATAACCGCTGCATCTTGCGTTGGAACACCCACGACGCAGGCGGCATCAGTGTCACCGACTTTGAGTGTGCAGCTGCGGCAGACGCACTGGTGGCAGATCCCAACCATGCCGCTGGGAAGATGGTTTGAACACGCACAATGGCTTGGTAGTTGCCAGCTATGGCCGCCACTGCGTAGTGGAGCACCACCGCACAGAGGGCAATAGCCTAGATGGTGTCTTGCAGCGCACGATTTGCCACCCGCGTGGCAAAAAATCTACTGTGGTGGTGGGCGATAACGTGCAGTGGCTGCCCAGCAAAGACGAAGGTACGATAGAAAATATTGTCACGCGGCGCAACCTTTTATACCGCCAAGACGAGATCCGCACCAAGGCATTTGCCGCCAACCTTGACCAAGTACTGATTTTGATAGCTGCCGAGCCGGAATTTTCTGAGCACCAGCTCACCCGCGCCCTGATTGCGTGCGAAGATGCCTGTATCAAGCCTATTATTGCGCTCAATAAAAGTGACCTTCCCGAGTTGTTTGCGCACGCCTGGAAGCGGCTTGCACCCTACCGCGCTATGGATTACGCCGTATTGCCGCTAAGCCTTAAACGCAGCGGCGAGGAGGACAAGTCACTGTTGATGCAGCAGTTGCGCGGTAAAACTACGCTTGTGCTCGGACCCAGCGGCAGCGGCAAAAGCACGCTGATCAACCTGCTGTGCCCGGGAGCACGGGTGCTTACAAATGAAATATCTCAAGCGCTCAATTCTGGCAAACACACGACCACCAGTACCACGCTCTACTGGGTTGAGCCTGGCACCGCTTTGATTGATTCGCCAGGTTTTCAAGAGTTTGGCCTGCACCACATCAAGCCCATGGATCTGGCCCAGCGCATGCCCGACATCAAGGCCCAAAGCAGCAACTGCAAATTTTATAATTGCACCCATTTGCATGAACCCGGCTGTGGCGTACTGGCTTCTATAAAATCAGAACAAAACGGGCAATGTCAGCCTGAAATAGCCTTATCGCGCTATAGAATTTATAGTGAATTGTTTGCCGAACTGTCTGCACCGCCCAAGTATTAAGCGCTGCCTTTTTAGCCAAGCAGTTTGGCCAAACTAAGCAACGCTAAAAGCAGCATCCATAGCACCACACTTCGCCACACCAGCCCCACAATGCTGCGCAAATGCGAAAACTGTGCTTCTCGTCCGGCGCTTTGTTCACTGCCTGCCGTAGTGTTGACCTGCTCGCCCGCGCTATCGGAGGTGCTGGTTTGAAAAGCACCTGAACTCAAGGGGTTGAAAACTTCTTTCAACGCCTCGCCACCCAAGCGCACATTCACCGCGCCCGAAGTGGCCGCCAAAATCACACCATCGTTTTCATTCAAATCTGCCCCCAAGCTGCTGCGTGAGAGGCGTTGGGCATAGTTGCGCCAGCTGTCGATAGCATCTTCAAAATTGCCCACAATGGCAAATCCTAGCGCCGTTACCCTGGCTGGCAAATAATCTATGGCATACCAAGCACGCTGCGCCGCCTCGCTCAGAGACTCACTGGCGCGAAATCCTGACAAGGCGGTTTGCGATACCGCTGAAGCCTGCGCAGGCCGCAGCGCAAAATAGCGCCGTGCAAATTCGGCCATACGGTAAAGCACCGCGCCCGCAGGCCCTAAACCAATAGCGGCCAACAAGGCATACCAGCCCAACACCGCAAACACATGCCGGTGTGCGGCCAATACCGAATATTCAATGACATGGCGCACGATTTCGCTGGCTGGTAAATCTGCTGTGTCAACCTGCTTCCATCGCGCCAATGCGGTGCGTGCCAGCGGCTCGTCTCCGGCATCGAGCGCATCACGGATCGTGGTGAAATGATGGCTAAATTGACGAAAACCTAAGGTGCAATACAGCAGCAGCGCATGGAATACAAAGGCCAGCATCAGCCCCAACCAGCCCAGCACCCCCACCAGCAGCCAATGAATGCAAGTGGCCAGCAAGGCGGGGCCGCACACCACCACCGTCCAAGCCAACCAGCCATGTGGCGCACGGCCTGCGTCTAAAGTGCGGCTGCCCCAGCGTGCCCACTGGCGAACAAGCTCTGAGACAGGGTTGGCCAGAGTGAGCGGGCGCACCTGTTCTATCAGCAGTGCAAAGAAAATAGCAAAAAAGCTCATGCTGCAATCATAACGATACACGCTGGCGAAACGGCCAGTGAATGAAAGAATTGCGTTTCGCTTAATGGTTTGCCGACAAGAAGCGGTAAAAATTGCGGATCATGCCTGCGGTAGCGCCCCAAATAAACCGCTGCTCCCCCTTAGCGTCGGTGTATGGCATGGAAAACCAATCGCGTCGGATCCCCTCCCACTCCACCGTGTGGCGGTGGTGGTTGGCGGGGTTCATTAAAAATGCCAACGGAACCTCAAACACCTGCGCCACCTCGCCCACACTGGGTGCAAGGCGGTAGTCTGGCGCAACCAAGGCCACAACGGGCGTAATAACAAAAGCCGTGCCAGTGGTGTAGGTGGGTAAATTGCCAATCACAGTGATTTGACTAGGCAACACCCCCACCTCTTCATGCGCCTCGCGCACGGCGGTGGCGGCGGCATCGGCATCTTCAGGGTCAGATTTACCGCCAGCAAACGCCACTTGGCCCGAATGGTTCTTCATATGCACTGTGCGCTGGGTAAGCAAGACCATTAATTCATTGCGCTGCACTAAGCCAACCAGCACGGCCGCTTGGGCTGGTGCACGCTCTGTAAATCGGTGTTCAAAGCTGATTTCGGGCTGCCAATGGGGCGGCTGCGCCCAGCGCTGGCGCAGCGAATGCGCCGTCAAACCCGCTGCGGGCACTGCCGGCAAATGTCCGTCGGTGCCCTCAGAAGGCACCGCACGGGCATCAAAATTGGGGATTTTGGCAAACGAAGTGGCGGCAGTCATAGCGATACAGTGTGCTTACCTGGGGTTGCTGACTAAGATGTATGTGCATGCACCAAAGCAGCATGAAAAAAACCGCCAAAGTTTGCACTTGGCGGTTTTATACATGCCGGTTTTAGCGGGCAGTTTTGAGCAGTTGGGTACGACTGCTCTGCGGTTTTAAGCCGCAGCAGGTGCAGCAACAGGTGCTGCCACTGCTGTTGCAACAGCAGCTTTGGGCACGCGTGCCACCAGCTTTTCTTTGATACGGGCAGACTTGCCGCTGCGGTCACGCAAATAATACAACTTGGCGCGGCGCACATCGCCACGGCGCTTGACTTCGATGCCGGCGATCAACGGGCTGTAGAGTTGGAACGTACGCTCCACACCTTCGCCGCTGGAGATCTTGCGCACGATGAAGCTGGAGTTGAGCCCACGGTTACGCTTGGCAATCACCACGCCTTCATAGGCCTGCACGCGCTTACGCGTACCTTCCACCACGTTCACGCTCACAATCACGGTGTCGCCAGGGGCAAACGCCGGAATGGTCTTGGCCAAACGGTCAATCTCTTCTTTTTCGAGGATAGCAATCAGATTCATACATTTCTCTTTGCGCACATTGGAGTGCATCAATCGGTTCATTCGCACACTACGCAAGGCTGCTTTCCCATGAAAGAAGCGGTGGCCAGAGGAACGGACAGCCTTCTATTATAACCTTTTTGACGAAGTAGACTTTTAGTTCAATCAGAGCAAATCGGGCCGATGCGTCGCAGTCACCGTGCGGCGCTGCTCGCTGCGCCAGCGCTCTATATGGGAGTGATTTCCCGACAAGAGCACGGGTGGCACCGCTGCGCCACGCCATTCTTGGGGCGCAGTGTAGTGCGGGCAGTCAAGTAGACCGTCCAGCGTGGGGTTGAAGCTGTCTTGCGCATGGCTTTGCGCATCGCTCAGCACTCCCGGCTGCAAGCGCGCCACAGCATCAAGCACGGCCATGGCGGCAATTTCTCCGCCCGAGAGCACAAAATCACCCATGCTGATTTGGTCTGTGACGTAAGCGTCAATAAAGCGCTGGTCGATGCCTTCGTAGCGGCCGCAGATCAAGATAGCGCCTGGGCTAGACAAATCAGCCAGGCGTGCCGCTTGCGCATGGTCAAAGCGCTGACCGATGGGAGAAAACAAAATGACGGGCGTATGTTTGACTTCGCTGCTGCCCACCGAGACGCGGTCAGCGCGAATAGCATCTACACAGTCGGCCAGTGGCTGCGCCATCATGAGCATGCCTGGACCACCACCGTAGGGGCGGTCATCCACTCGGCGGTAGTTGCCTGGGGCATAGTCGCGCAGTTGCACCAAGCGCACGTCTACCGCCTTTAAGCCTTGTGCATTGGCCTCAAAGGCGCGGCGGGTAATGCCCACGCGCAAGAATGGCTCAAACAGCTCGGGAAACAGGGTAACAATGTCAAAACGCATGCAACAAGTGTAATAATTTTGGCTCGCAACTAACCACGTAGACGATAGGTGACGTGTACAGCCATCGCACCGATGCACTCAAGCCAGATAGTCTAGTTGCCAGTCCACGGTGATGCGTTTGGCCTCTAGGCTTACTTTGTCAACGAAATGCGCCACAAAGGGAACGAGCGTTTCCATGGTTTTGCCGTCTACGCTACGCTCTATCACCAGCACGGTTTGCGGGCCGGTAGAGATTAGTTCTTTCACATGGCCCAGCACCACGCCTTCGCGGTTGATTACTTCTAGGCCGATTAAATCCACCCAGTAATACTCATCGGTGGCAGCGGTAGGGAAGCTGGCACGCGAGACAAATACGCGCACGCCGCGCAAAGCCTCGGCCAAGGTGCGCTCGTCACAACCGTCGGCCTCCACCACCACAGTGTCTGAATGTTCTTTGGCGCTGCGCACCTTGAGCAGTGCGCAGCCCGTGAATGCGGGGGGAGTTTTGAGCGGCATGACCCCAGCGCGGGGCTCGGGTGGCATCAAATACCAGTGTTTTGACGAAAAAAGCGCCTCAGGCGAGGCGCTATAGGGAATCACCTTGAAAAAGCCTTTGATACCCCATGCATCGGCAATGCGTCCCACCTCAATCGCGTCTGCGGGTAAGGTGGCAGGTTCTAGGCACCGCAACATGCTGCTATTGGTCATGTTCGGCATGGCAATATGCCGATGTTCGTAGTAGCGAGGGGATCACGCAATACGCCTGAATGCCCGCTTAAATTTAAGCGGCTTTCTTGGCCAATTGGGCTACCAAGCGCTCAACAGTTGGCGATGCTTGTGCACCCACGCTTCTCCAGTAGGTCAGGCGGTCTTGCGCAATGCGCAGGCCTTCTTCGCCAGCAACGGCGATAGGGTTGTAAAAGCCCAAACGCTCGATGAAGTTACCGTCGCGACGCTCGCGCTTGTCGGCGACAACGATGTTGTAAAAAGGACGGGCTTTGGAGCCGCCGCGAGAAAGTCGAATGACGACCATAATGTGTTCCTTCGGGTGGAGTGAGAATATTTTGCTTACGTTTGAGACACGCGACATGACCACCCGGTCAGCGACACGCAGCAAAGCCTTGTATTATAGCTTTTTCTGAGCACTAAGCCAATTTAGCACAAACTGAACCCCAAGAGCCCGTAACCATGCCCCACATCCGCTCCAGCACCGAGGCAGACATTGCCACCATCACCGCCATTTATGCCCACCACGTGCTGCACGGCACGGGCACTTTTGAAACCGAGCCCCCCAGTGAGGCTGACATGACTGGCCGCCGCGCCGATGTGTTGGCCAAACGCTTGCCCTATTTAGTGATCGAGGAGGCAGGCCAAGTCATGGGTTTTGCCTACGCCAACTGGTTCAAGCCCCGCCCCGCCTACCGCTTTAGCGTGGAAGACTCTATTTATATGCATAAAGACAGTGGTGGCCGAGGGCTGGGCAAGCTGCTGCTGACCGCATTGCTCGCGCAACTGGAACTTGGCGGTATCCGCAAAGCCATGGCCGTGATAGGTGATTCGGCCAACGCAGGCTCCATTGGCGTGCACAAAAGCTGCGGCTTCACCATGGTAGGTACCGTCAAGTCCTGCGGCTGGAAATTTGGCCAATGGCGTGACATTGTGATGATGGAAAAAACACTGGGCGAAGGCGACAACACGCCTGCGCCAGCGTTTTAACACCTCTCAAAACCATAATTTATAAGAATACTGCAATGTCATCGTCATGTGGAAATAGCTTGCTATTAATTTCATAATGCATGTTCTCTACCGGTCTATTTTAGAAGCCTCGGGCTACGGTCTGGCGGCCATAGCCTGTGTGCGTGCGCTGCGCAATGCAGGGCTGGCTGTCACTTGGCAGCCCATGGCCTGGACTGCAAACGGCCTTGCGCCAATCACTGCACAAGCGCTTGCTGCTGCGCAAAGCTGGACGGCCAACGACACTAGCCTGAGCGACCTAAACGCCTTACTCACGCCGCCGCCAAGCAGCCAAACAGCAGGCCAAGTGGCAGATATCTGCGTGCTCCACGCTGTACCCGACTATTGGCCTACTATGCGCAGCAATGCACGCATCCATGTAGGCTTTGCTGCTTGGGAGTCAGCTAGTTTTCCTGAACACTTCAGGCCTTATTTAGATACCGTGAGCGCTTTGCTCGTGCCCAGCGTGTTTAACCACGAAGTATTCGCTCCTGCTCTGCGCATGCCTGTGCACGCGGTGCCCCACGTTCGCCGCCATAGGTGGAATGACTCCGACCCTAAGCTGCGCAAACAGCTGCGCCAGCAATTGGGCATTCAGCCCTCAGACACGGTGTTTTACAGCATCAACGACTGGACTTCACGCAAAAATATTGAAGGCCTGTTACACGCTTTTGCGCAAGCCTTCACAGCGCAAGACCCCGTAGTTTTGGTGCTCAAAACGCGCGCATTAGCCATTGACCCACACACCATGCAGGAGCGCAGCGCTGCCGAGCAATTTAGCCAACTCTACGCAGCATTGGGGTCTACAGCTCCGCGCATTCAATTGATTGCGGGCGACACCAGTGCCGAGCTGATTGACGCCTTGCATGGCATTGGTTCGGCCTATGTGAGCCTCTCGCACGGCGAGGGCTGGGGCCTGGGTGCCTTTGAGGCTGCCACCATGGGCAAACCCGTGATAGCGCCTGCGTGGGGCGGTTTGCGTGATTTCATGGGCGCACACTGGCATGGCGCGGTGCAACACCACGAAGCAGAGATGCGGCTCAGCCCGCGCCAAGACGCACGCATTGGTGCGCAAATCTGGTGCGCACCCAGCCAAGCCCACGCCAGCCAACTGATGCGCCACTTTATGCTTGATCCCGCGCCCTATCAAAGCGAGGCCACGCAAATCAGGCAACGGGTGCTCAACACCTTCAGCGAACCGCAAATTGGCGCACAGTTTGCCGCCCTGCTTGCGCAGATAGTGCAAAGCGGCGCAACCGCCGCCACAGAACCCCAAGCAAGGCAAAAGCCATGAAAGTCCCATTAGTCTTTCACTTCATTTTTGGCCTGAAAGTGCAAACCGAGCCCTTTCACCTGATGCACTACCTGTGCTTGGCCTCCTGCGCCGCGCATTACCCCGATGCGGTGCTCCAGATGCACTACCGCCACGAACCCTTTGGCTCTCTGTGGGATGCAATCAAGCCACGCCTGAATCTGCGCCCAGTGGTGGGCGACCGCTTGGCTACCCTGCGCAGCCAATACAGCAGCAGCCGTGAGGGACTGTATATCTTGCAGCACAACCTCAGCTACGCCCACGAGGCCGACTTTATTCGCCTAGAAATGCTGGCCACCGAGGGCGGGGTGTATGCGGATATGGACACGCTCTTTGTGCAGCGCATGCCCGATTGGCTGTTTCACCATGACTTTGTGATGGGCGAAGAAACGCCCACCCTTAACGCACAGGGTCTGCGCCAACCCTCGCTGTGCAACGCGCTCATGCTCTCACGACCGGGCGCTGCGTTTGCCAGCATGTGGCTGGCCGATTCCTACACCACATTTGACGGCACATGGAGCAGCCACTCTTGCCAGCTGGCAGCCAGCAGTTGGCGCGATGCACCCAATACCGTATGCATCGTGCCCCAGCGCTTTTTCTTTCGGCATGACCAAAGCCCACAAGGGCTGACTACCTTATACGAAAGCCTAGACACCGATTTTTCAGAAATCTACAGCCTGCACCTATGGGCGCACTTATGGTGGGAAGAGTCCAATACCGACTACTCCCATTTTCACCACGGCCTGATCACGCCAGAGCGCATCCGCGACGTGGACACCACCTTTAATGTGTTGGCGCGGAGATATTTGCCGCGCGTTTAAAACATGCTTAAAACCGCGTCATCGCCATGATGCCAAAGTGCCAGTTATTGGCTTTGCCGTCGGCATCTAGGCCTGTGGCTTTGCGCAATGCGCCTTCGGTGATACGGCGGCCTAGGGTTAGCTTAATGTTGGAGTCTTTGGCAAATGTCCAGTCCACTGTGCTGCCTAGGCCGCATAGGGAATACGAATTGTCCAAAGTGGGGCTGCCAGCGTTCCAGCCAGCCCAGGTGTTTTTGTGCAGGGTGATTTGGCCGCATTCGATGGAGCCTGTGAGCACCACATTTGGCATAGCCACATAGCGCGCTTCTAGCATGGCTAAAAAGCCTTGGTCGCCCACGCCTTCGCCGCCCGCGTAGCCTTTGATGCCGCCCGTGCCGCCAAGGCCAAATGTTTCGGCTGAATCCAAGTTTTTGCTGGCCAACTGGCCGCGTGCCGATGCTGTCCACGACAGCTTGGTGTTGATGGCGCGGCTGTAGGCTGCATTCAGGCTGATTTT
>JANOYR010000041.1:0-25586 GCA_031428975.1 Polaromonas sp.
ACTACCGACTCGTTCACTGAATAGCCCAGCACCGCCAGTACGGCCGCCAGTACCGAGAGTGAAAACTCCCACTGAAAGAAGGCAAAAAAGCCCAAAATGATCACAATGTCGTGCAAGTTAGCGATGATGGCTGCCACGGCATACTTCCACTCAAAGCGAAATGCCAGGTAAATCATGATGCCCAGCACCACCATGCCCAAGGCTTTGAGGCCATCGGTGGCCAGCTCTTCGCCGACTTGAGGGCCGATAAACTCAGTGCGCTTGAGCGTGACTGCCTCTGCACCCGCAGCGGTTTTGCACACCTGTTTGCCGCCTTGCGCGCTGTCTGCTTGCATTGTGCCTTCAGATGCCGCGCACAGCGCGAGCACGACTTTTTCGGTCTGCGCAGCAGAGGTCACGCCCTTTTGCGCGGGCAGGCGGATCATTACATCGCGCGCGCTGCCAAAGTTTTGCACTTGAACGTCTGTAAATCCCTGGGCAGCGATGATGGTGCGCATCTTCTCGGTGTCGGCAGGCTGCGAATAACCCACCTCCATTACTGTGCCGCCCGTGAATTCGACCGACAAATGCAGGCCGCGCGTGAACAAAAAGAACACCGCAGCCAAAAACGTGATCAACGACACCGCGTTGAAGATCAACGCATGGCGCATGAACGGGATGTCTTTTTTGATTTTGAAAAATTCCATGGTCGTGCTGCCTTATTTCTTTGCTTTAGGAGTGGGCTTGGCCAAGGACTTGGCAGGCGCGGGGGCGTCTTCGTCCTCTAGGTCCAGCACCGCGCCTTCTGGCGTCACAGCGCCCTCAGGCTTCCACACGGTGCCAATCGACACACTCTTGAGCTTCTTTTTATTGCCATAGAACAAGTTAACCAAGCCGCGCGAGAAAAACACCGCCGAGAACATGCTGGTCAAAATACCAATGCAATGCACCACCGCAAAACCGCGTACCGCGCCAGAGCCAAAGGCCAACAGCGCCACACCCGCTATTAACGTGGTGATGTTGCTGTCCAAAATAGTAGCCCAAGCACGGTCATAGCCGGTGTGTATGGCCGCCTGCGGCGACGCACCGTTGCGCAACTCTTCGCGTACCCGCTCGTTGATCAGCACGTTCGAGTCAATCGCCATACCAAGCGCCAAGGCCATCGCAGCCATGCCCGGCAGAGTTAGTGTGGCCTGAAGCATGGACAGCACAGACACCAACATGAGTAAATTCACGCCCAGCGCAATACTGGAGAACATGCCAAACACGTAGTAATACACGCACATAAAGGCCACTATCACTAAGAAGCCCCAAATCACGCTGTTAAAGCCCTTGGCAATATTCTCAGCACCCAAGCTCGGACCAATGGTGCGTTCTTCAATGATTTCCATCGGTGCGGCTAAAGAGCCCGCCCGCAGCAAAAGAGACGTGTCGTTGGCCTCTTGCGTGCTCATACGGCCAGAAATTTGCACACGTCCGCCACCAATCTCTGATCGAATCACGGGCGCTGTCACTACCTCGCCCCTGCCTTTTTCAAACAGCACAATCGCCATGCGCTTGCCAATGCTCTCGCGCGTCACGTCTTTGAATAAACGCGCGCCCTTCGCATCCAGCGACAAATTCACTGTGGGCTCTTGGGTTTGGCTGTCAAAGCCAGGCTGGGCATCGGTAAGGTTCTCGCCCGTCAAAATCACTTGTTTTTTAACAATAACGGCTTGTTGGTTGCGGTCAAGGTAACGCTCCGAGCCAAAAGGCACAGCGCCTTGTCCACGCTCAGCACTTTGGCCTTCAGTCGACTCGTCAACCATGCGCATCTCTAGCGTTGCGGTACGGCCTATCAGGTCTTTGGCGCGCGCCACGTCTTGGATACCTGGCAATTGCACCACAATGCGGTCAAGCCCCTGCTGCTGGATCACCGGCTCCGCCACACCCAGCTCGTTAATACGGTTGTGCAGCGTAGTCATGTTTTGCTTGAGTGCCATTTCCTGCACTTTGCGCTCGGCCTCTGGCTTGATGGTCGCTGTGAGCTTGTATTCAATACCTTCTGTCGTTTGCGCCGTTTGCAATTCGTCAAACTGCTCACCAATCAGTTTTTTAGCCGCCTCAAGGGTGGAGATGTCCCGAAATCGGATCACGATGGCCTGTTTGTCGCGGCTGATACCCGCGTGGCGCAGATTTTTTTCGCGCAAATTGGTACGAATGTCACCCGACAAAGATTCGGCTTTTTTAGTGAGTGCCGCCTGCATGTCTACTTGCAGCATAAAGTGCACGCCACCGCGCAAATCGAGCCCCAAATACATGGGATTGGCATGGATGGCCGACAACCACTTAGGGGAGCGCGAGAGTAAGTTAAGTGCCACCACAAATGGTGGGTCTGACGGATCAGGAATCAGCGCCTTTTGAATGGCGGATTTGGCCTTGAGTTGGCTATCGGTGTCTTTGAAGCGTGCTTTGATGGAGTTGCCGTCAAAGCCGACCACGTCAGGTGTCAGGTTGGCATCTTTAAGCGCCTGCTCGACCTTAATCAGCGTAGTGGTGTCGACTTTAATGGTGGCTTTACCACTTGAGACTTGCACCGCTGGCGCTTCCCCAAAAAAGTTGGGCAATGTATAGAGCACTGAAATCAGCAAGACTATGCCAATGACTATGTACTTCCAAATGGGGTAACGATTCATACTAAGACCTCAATGCTGGTTCGCAAGGCGTACCCTGCGGCTTGCAAACAACCGACTAATCCTTACTTCATCGTGCCTTTAGGCAGCACCTGCACCACTGCGCTGCGCTGCAATTGCACTTCCACGCCCTCGGCCAGCTCCAAGCTAACATTGCTCTCGCCAAGTTTGGTCACTTTGCCAAGCAGGCCGCCAGCGGTAGCAACCTCGTCCCCTTTGGCCAGTGCGTCGATCATGGCGCGGTGCTCTTTTTGTTTTTTCATTTGCGGGCGAATCATCACAAAATACAGCACCACAAACATCAAAACCAGAGGCAGCATGCTCATGAGGCTTGACTCCATGCCACCTGAAGCAGCAGCAGCGGGGGCGGTTTGGGCGATGGCAGAAGAAATAAACACAGAAAACTCCAAAAATGAAAGGTGTCCAAGCACGTGCTTGGCTTAACCTTCCATTGTATGCGGCTAAGTGCTTAAACCCCGCCGTGTTAACTGCCTTTCGCCAGCCAAACAAGCGCCCAACACCAAGCCGTCATGGTAACAATTTGTAAGCCAATGAGAAAAATCAAACCCCTCGCCTGCGCACTCTAAGGCATGCCCCAGTGGCTCGTTTTCTAACAATGCCGATACAAACGCACATTCAGCCCCCAGCAGCACGCGCATGTTTGGTGCATAGCCTTTGCGCCAAACCAAGGCGGCCTCAGCCCTGTCTGCGCCGCCTATGGACGCAAGCGCAGCCATCGCGCCCACGGCAGCACCCGCCTGACTGTGTGCCTGCACAATAGCCACAATGGGATAAGCGCTGGCTACTACGCAAGTCGCACTCAACCGCAGCCCCACTTGCGAGGGCTCGTGCTGGGTGAGTAATGCAAAGCTGGCAGTGTCTTGTGCAGCATCGGTCGCGCCTGCGCACTGATGCAGCGCCAACTCCAGTTTGGCCACATCGGGCAAATACAGCTCACTTGCCAATTGCGCAGAATCAGCCAAGAATAGGGACAAATTTGCCCCCCACTGCGCCCAATCCCCCTGCACTGGCGGATGCGTATGCCAAAAATGCCGCGCCATGGCTTCAAAACTAGCCGGTCCAATCAACTGTGCCACCACGGGGTAGACCACCTGCAAAGCCAAGGCGGCGCCCATGCGCACATTGGCGCGATAAGCTTGCAGACCGCGAGCCAAGGGCGCGGCATTTTCCTTGTGTGTTTGGCCAATTTGCGCCAGCAATGCAGACTGGCTGGCCGCCAAGCTGATACCCAATGCGGGCAATTGGGCAATGCGGCTCATGGGGCAGCGCCAAGTGCATGGCGCAGCTTGTGGGCTATGGTATCGGCCAGCGCCGCCTCGTTGCACAAAGTCTTCAAACTGGGAATGGCCGTATCCCATTCCACCAAGCTAGGCATTTGGCTGCCAAAACGCGCCAAAGCCTGTGCATATACCTGCCAAACCCCTTCGCACACGCGGCTGCCGTGGTCATCAATGACCAAATCGGGGAGCACGCAATGGCCTGCTAAGTGGATTTCACCAACCGCCGTGCGCGGGATATTTTGCAACCAAGTGCTGCAGCAGACCACCGGGTCGGGTACTTGCGCATTCAAGGCGTTGACGTAGAGGTTGTTCACATCCAGCAGCAGTTGGCAGCCTGTGCGTTGGGTTAGCCGCGTTAAAAATGCAGCCTCTGTAAGTTCTGACCCGTCAAAGGCCAAGTATGCCGAAAGATTTTCAACCAGTATCGGGCGCTGCAAACGCTCTTGCACCTGCTGCACATTGCTGCACAGCACGTCCAAGGCTTCGTGGCTAAAGGGGATGGGCAGCAAATCCATGCCGTGCACGGTCTGCGCTCCAGACGGCAAATCCAGCGCCGCCCGTGCAAAGCAGGCGTGGTCGCTTACCCGAATAGGGTCTATGCGCTGCACCAGACGCGCTAAGCGCTCTAAATGCCAATCGTCAATGCCTGTGGCCGAGCCCAGTCCCAAACCTACGCCGTGCAAACTAATGGCATATTGGCTGCGCGCTTGCTCCAAAGTGGCCAGTGCAGCGCCGCCATCTGCAAAGAAGTTTTCAGAATGCACCTCCAAAAACCCCAGTGGCGGCAGCTCCGTTAGCAGTTGCGCGTAATGGGGATGCCGCCAGCCAATACCGCACTTCGGTGTTGCTGCAACAGGCGCAGTCACGCTCAGGCTGCGCAAATAAGACTAGCTATTTTTTTCCATTTTGCCCATAGCGGCTTTTTTGGCTTGGTCTGCCGTCATGCCCTTCATGGACACACAGGTGCCCTTGGCCACGTATTTCCACTCGCCTTTGTCCATGTCCACTTTGGACTGGCCAGCGCAAGAGTGCGTGCCCGCCAAGTTGGTGCAGTCGTTTTGACCAATTTTGGCGATGCCGTAGCATTTTTCTTTTTCTTGGGCGACCGCCGGAGTGGCAATCAACATAGAGGACAGGAGGGAGGCTGCTGCGGCAGCTACGAGCGCGTGACGTTGGTTCATGGTTTTCTCCAAAAATAGGGGAGTTAAAGAGCTGCTAGGCCAAGCGGCTTTGCAGTAATGATTAGTCAGGCAGGCTCAAAGTTCCTTACAGGCGCCCAATTGCAGCCATGCATCAAAGCAGCTCGGCAATTTGATCCCACGCATCGGCGGGGATCCGCCCCACAAACTTGACCACCACTTTGCCAGTTTTATCCATCAAATACGTCACTGGCAATTGGCTGCGCGGCATTTGGGTGGTACCCAGAGAATCGGTGTAGCCGCCTTCGCCCGCCCACAGCTGCACAAAACGCTGCTTGAGCGGCACCATGCGGTTGATCACGGCCTCGTAGTCGTCCACGTCTTTCATGCGCTTGTCAACACTGACCAAAACCAGCTCAAACGGCTTGCCTGCCCAGCCTTGGTAGTTCTCGCGAAGTTCTGGCATTTTGTCGCGGCATACCGCGCAATCAGTTGACCAAAACATTAACAGCACGACTTTGCCTTTGAGTGAGGCCAAATTAAATGCCTTTCCACCTACGCTTTTGCCCTGCAATTTGGGGCGGTCACCCACAGCGGCCCCTGTTTCTAGGGGCGTGGCAACGATGGCTGGCTTTGTTGTGGGCGGTTTGGCAGCGGGCGCATTTTGCGCCAGCACCGCCACTGGCAGCATTGGCGCAAGCAGAGCGAAAAACAGGGGGCGAAGGTAGCGCATCAGCAATCCTATCAGGTGGTGTTTGGTTTAGTCTGCAAAATACAAACTCTATTACAGCTATTATTTTTATAGTGGTATATGACCATATTACGGTGACATTGTCAATATTTTCTTAAAATTTCTAACTCAAACAGCTTTCAGCGCCTTTTCCCACAACTTGTGCGCCGCCCGCTCGTTATGCTCCTTCACATGGCCAAAACCTTTGATGGATTCGGGGATTCTGGCTAGCTCGACGGCTGCTCCGTGGTTGGCTGCATTGAGCTTGGCTGCAGTTGCCTTCATGCCTGTACGGTATTGGCCAATCCAACGGCGCTCCATTTGGCGCTCTGCGGTTTTACCAAAGATGTCAAAGGCCGTGCCGCGCAGGCCTTTGAGCTTGGCCAGCAGCTTGAAGCCTGTCAACATCGACGGGCCAAATTTGCGCTTAATCAAATGGCCTTTGTCGTCTTTTTTGGACAGCAGGGGCGGCGCTAGGTGGTAGTTCAGGCTGTAATCGCCTTCAAACTGCGCCTTGATTTTGTCTAAAAAGGTGGTGTCGGTGTGCAGGCGCGCCACCTCGTATTCGTCTTTGTAGGCCATCAGCTTGAACAGGCTTTTGGCCACTGCCTCGGTTAATGTGGCCTTGCCTAGCGGGGCTTCTGCGGTGCGCACGGTTGCCACAAAGTCTTGGTATTGCTGTGCATAGGCTGCATTTTGGTAGCCTACTAAATACGCAGCGCGCTTGGCTATCAGTGCATCCAGTGGCTCACGCTTAGTCGGCATGGCAATGGTTTGTGCGGGAGTGAGCAGTCGCTCCACACTGGCATAGTCGTGTGCAGCGCGGCGACCCCACATGAAGGCGGCTTTGTTTTGCGCAATGGCCACGTTGTTGAGCTCCATGGCGCGCATGAGCGAATCCAGGCCTAGGGGCACCCAGCCTTTTTGCCATGCATAGCCCAGCACCATGGGGTTAATAAAGATCGTGTCCCCCATCAGTGTGCCGGCCATGGCGTCAGCGTTGAACGCGCCCACGCCGTCCACGCCCACTGCACCAGCAATTTGCGCCACGCAAGCCTCTGCTGGGTTTTGCCAATTGGCGTTTTTCACAAAAGCCGCCGTGGGCGTGCTGTGGGCATTGAGCGCCACATGGGTTTTGCCCGGCTGCATGCGCAGTAGGGTTTCTTTGCCTGCTGCCACTATCGGGTCGCAGCCCACAATCAGGTCGGCCTGCGCCATGCTCACCCGCGTGGTACGAATCGCGTCTTGGTTCTCGCCAATCAGCACATGGCTCCATGTGGCCCCGCCCTTTTGCGCCAAGCCTGCCGCGTCTTGCGTGACGATGCCCTTGCCCTCCATGTGGGCGGCCATGCCCAAAAGCTGGCCAATGGTGATGATGCCCGTGCCGCCCACACCCGCCACGATGATGCCCCAAAGATGGGCGATGCTAGGCAGCTGCGGCTCTGGCAGGGTCACGTCAAAAGGAGCAGTCAAAGCGTGCTGCGCCGCGCTCGAAGGCGCTGCAGATTTACTTTTCTTCTTGAAACTCCCGCCCTCCACCGTCACAAAGCTGGGGCAAAAGCCTTTCACACAGCTCACATCTTTGTTACAAGTGCTTTGGTTGATTTGGCGTTTGCGGCCAAACTCGGTCTCAAGCGGTTCCACGCTCATGCAGTTAGACTGCACGCCGCAGTCGCCGCAGCCCTCGCACACCAGCTCATTGATGACCACGCGAATGGCGGGGTCGAGCATTTTGCCGCGCTTTCTGCGCCTGCGCTTCTCGGTGGCGCAGGTTTGGTCATAAATGATGACGGTTGTGCCTTTAATCTCGCGCATTTCGCGTTGGATGCGGTCTAATTCGTCGCGGTGGAACACTTGCACGCCAATCGGCAGCGCCAGTGCCTCGCCCACGGCACTGCTAAAACCATCGTATTTTTCGGGCTCATCGGTCACCACCACGATGCGCTGCGCCCCCTCAGCACGCATACTGTTGGCAATTTGCAGCACGCTGTGGCCTTCGGCGCGTTCGCCAATTTGCTGGCCTCCGGTCATGGCAACGGCATCGTTGTACAAAATCTTGTAGGTAATGTTCACCCCCGCCACCACGCTTTGGCGCACCGCCAGCAGGCCGCTGTGAAAATACGTACCGTCGCCGAGATTAGCAAACATGTGCTGGTCATGGCTAAAGGGCTGCTGGCCCACCCACGGCACGCCTTCACCGCCCATTTGTGTAAAACCCACCGTGCTGCGGTCCATCCAAATACTCATGAAATGGCAACCAATACCGGCCATGGCACGCGAGCCTTCGGGCACTTTGGTGCTGGTGTTGTGCGGGCAGCCCGAGCAAAACCAGGGCTGGCGCTCGGCATCCACACCCGTGCCGTTTTTGCTGGCCACCTCGATCACTTGCATGGAGCGCTCTTTGGCCTCAATCACATCAAGCCTGTGCTTCATGCGCGCGGCAGTGTCAGCGTCTACGCCCAACTTCAGCAGGCGTTTGGCAATGGCTTGGGCAATCAGGGCGGGCGACAAATCAGCATTGGCCCGCAGCAGGGTGCTGGCACTGGGGTTGGGCATGCTCCACTCCCCGCCCAAATAACCCTCACTGGCCGCATCGTCAAACTTGCCCACTATCGTGGGCCGCACGTCGCTGCGCCAGTTGTACAACTCTTCTTTGAGCTGGTATTCAATGACTTGGCGTTTTTCTTCCACCACCAAAATCTCTTGCAAGCCCGTAGCAAATTCGCGGGTGAGCTGGGCTTCTAGCGGCCATACCACACCCACTTTGTGCAGCCGGATGCCCACGCGGTGGCAGGTTTCGTCATCTAGCCCTAAGTCGATCAAGGCTTGGCGGGTGTCGTTGTAGGCTTTGCCGCTGGCTATCAGGCCGAAGCGGTCGTTTTTCCCTTCGATGGCGTTGTAATTCAAGCGATTCGCGCGTATGTAGGCTAAGGCGGCATACCATTTGGTGTCAAACAGGCGCTTTTCCTGATCCAGCGCGGCATCAGGCCATCGAATATGCACACCGCCTTGGGGCATGGCAAAGTCAGTGGGAAGCACTATTTGCACGCGGTCGGGATCCAGCATGGCCGTGGCGCTGCTCTCAACGATCTCTTGAATCGTCTTCATGCCCGCCCACACACCTGCGTAGCGGCTCATGGCAAACGCATGTACGCCAAGGTCTAATATCTCTTGCACACTGGCCGGAAAAAACACGGGCAGGCCACAGGCCTTGAAAATATGGTCGCTTTGGTGGGCCGCCGTGGAGCTTTTGGCCACATGGTCGTCGCCCGCCACGGCGATCACACCGCCCCATGCGGTGGTGCCCGCCATGTTGGCGTGCTTGAATACATCGCTAGTGCGGTCTACGCCCGGGCCCTTGCCATACCAAATGCCAAACACGCCGTCGTATTTATTCGTGCCCAGCGGCGCAAAGCCCAGCTGTTGCGTGCCCCAAATGGCCGTGGCGGCAAGTTCTTCGTTGACCCCGGGCTGAAACACGACATGCCGCGCCTCTAAATGCTTTTTAGCGGCCCACAAGGCTTGGTCGTAGCCGCCCAGTGGCGAGCCACGGTAGCCGCTGATAAAACCCGCCGTATTTTTGCCCAACTGCTGGTCGCGCAAGCGCTGCAACATGGGCAGTTTTACAAGGGCTTGCACGCCACTCATAAAGGCTCGCCCGTAATCCAATGCGTATTTGTCGTCCAACGTGACGGTTTCTAAGGCTTTGCGGATATGTTCAGGCAGCGGTGCGTTCATAGACTGTGCTCTCTAAAAAGATGCATCAGTGTATGCTGGTTCTGCGAAAAGGTGTTTTCTTTTACAGACTAGAAAACTAGGCTTTACGAAAGATTGTTGCTGCAATCGTTATCTTTATCGCATTTAGTACCAATGCAAGCGAACTATGCGCAGTTTTATTAATGGTCGCGCACACATCGCGCAATTAATGGCAGCAATGGGTAACGCAACTGCGCTTCTTGCCCTGAAGTGCCTAAGCCAAAGCTGGCGGCCATGCGCGGGTTGCTGTATTCCTTGTTGTCTTGTGCAGCCTTTGTGGCGGCAAACAACACGTCATAGCCTCGGCTTGAGTCAAGCGCCACCGATTCGCCTACAAACTTGGCAGTGAATTCAATGCCGTGCTCACAGCGGTAAAAAGGCAAGCTTCCTTGCCCAATACCACCAAGCTGCGACGTAGCGCAAGCGCTGAGACCTAGTGTCACTATAATTTGTATAGCAATATATGGCCATTTGACTGTGACATTGCTTTGTTTTTTCATAAATTCCCTATGTGTGGCTTATTTTGGCCATAAAACCCATAGTTTGAGCGATTGTTTCAGCCGTCCCGCCACGTCGCCAGCTTCTGGCCCCCATCCGGCAAAATAATCGGCCCGTACCGCACCCACAATGGCACTGCCCGTGTCTTGGGCCATCACCAGTTTTTGCAGGTCTGCAGCTTCGCCTTTGGATTGCATCCAAACAGGTGTGCCATACGGAATGCTCTGGCGGTCCACCGCTATAGAGCGCCCTGGTGTCAGTGGCACACCCTGTGCACCTTTTGGCCCTAATGACGAATCCATATCGACCAGTGGCTCTTCTTTGAAAAATGTCACGCGCGGATTGCTCCAAAGCATCTCTTGCACGCGCTGTGGGTTGCGCACCACCCACGCCTTGATTCCCGGCCAACTGGCATCTTTGATCTCTCCAGCATCAAGCAGCCATCGGCCTACCGATTTGTAAGGTTGCTCGTTCGTGCCTGCAAATGCCAGACGCACGGTGCGCTGGCTGCCGTCTGCCTCGGTCACGCGCAGGCGGCCAGAGCCTTGGATTTGCAATACCAAAGCGTCTACGGGGTCGGCCAAATAAGCGATGGCTTTGCCTTTTAAAGCCGCAATCGCTTGTGGTGTTGTATCTATCTCTTGGCGGCTAAACCATGGGCGTTTGGACATGCTGGGCAGGCTGTACAAAGGCACACTATAGCCATTGCCCAATTGGCGGGCTGCTGGCAGCATCGGTTCGTAATACCCAGTGAGCATGCCCTCGGCTTTACCGTCCAAAGTTTCAACACGGTAGGGTTGCAAGTTCTGGCTCATCCATGCACGCTGCGCGTCACCTGCTGCGATGCTGAGACGGCGAATTTCTGGACACAGAGGGGCAAATTTGGGGGATGGGCGTTCACAACTTTTGATCCATGCATTCCAAGCTTCGTGCAGGGCATCGTCTTGAAAGCCTGGCAATTCTGCCCACTGCACAGCCACCCAGCGGCTTTTGGCTTGCAGGACGATTCCGGCTTCTGTGGGCGGCATTGCGGCCGTGTTTTGCGTGCTATTGGGTATGCCCTTTTGAGATCCTTGCACTGCAATGGCCGGACTACTACCTATACCCGACACGGGCGCAGCAGCAGTTGCACCATCCGCTACGATGACCGGACTGTCATTGACTGTATTCGGCGCTGTTCCACAAGCGGCCTGTAGACCTACAATGACCCAGAGCAAGCCGCGTACTGCTGGATTGCCAAACTTAACTTTCTTCACGGTTATGACCCTTTTGTTGCTTGAGGCACTTGGCGCAATGTTACTGCTCGTACTGATTGTTTGGTGGACGATGTTTTCTGGCCGTCAGGGCGGTGAGCCGCCCGATCATGCGCAAAGCCATACTTCAGACCCAATTTCAAACCATCCATCTGTTACGCAAAAGATAGCAACAGATGATGCCCCTAATATCCCTGAGCACAAAAAACTATAAAACTCCGTGTTTCATAGGTTGCGCAGTAAGTTGGCCAACTCTACGGCTGACTTCACATCCATTTTTTCAAATACACGCGCACGGTGCACCTCGACTGTCCGAACACTAATGCTTAGCTGGTCAGCAATCAGCTTATTCGGAAGTCCATCGGTGACCAAACGCATGACATCGCGCTCACGCTGCGTCAGCTCTTGCAAAAGCTGCCTTAACTTGTCTATGCCCACGTCTTCTTGCATCAATTTGGCGCAACTGGCCAAAGCTTGTTCCACCCGGTCTACCAACGCATTGTCTGAAAAGGGTTTTTCACAAAAATCAAATGCGCCGCGCTTGAGCATGCTCACAGCAGTAGGAACATCCGCATGCCCCGTCAAAAATATCACCGGCATGCGCTGGTGCAAACCACGCACCACCAACTCTTCAAACAATGCAATCCCACTCATACCGGGCATTCGCACATCCAACAGCAAGCAAGTGGGCTCCGCTGCAACCGCAGCTCTTTCTTCCAAGTACCTTAAAAACGCCTCGCCACTGTCGAACTTTTGACTAGCTAGATACCGCGAACGCAAAAGCCAAGCCAGCGCATCGCGCACGCCAGCATCATCATCTACGATATATACAGTGGCATTTTGTGTCGGTTGCATGGAATATTGCAGAAAAATTCAATAGCAAAGGCGCTGCTCATGCGTGTCGTTTTAAAGTGCTGGTGCGGTTGTTCATCACCGCATTGAGCTCTTGCTGGAGTGCTCTGTTGACTTGGCTGAATGTCACTAGTTTGCGCGTCGTCTCGCGTAAGCGGTCGGCCATTCTGGTAGAAACGGCCATCAAAAAGCGTGCGGCCACCCTTGGCTGCTGCTCCATCAGTCGCTTTAAGTCTGTACGCGACAATACCGCAACCGTCACATCCGTCGATGCAATGCAAGTAGCGGACCGTGGAGCACCATCCAAAACACCCATTTCACCAATCAAGCTGCCAGGCCCCATCACACTGACGATTAAATTGTCTTGTTGCAGCTCGCCCTCCACTGTGACATCGCCTTTGAGTACCAAAAGCATATAGTCTGTATGGCTTGCCTCGCCTTCACGAATAAATGCCGTGCCCTCAGGAATACGTTTGGGCCGCATGAAGGCAATCACACGCTTGGCATCATCCATGGTCAGCTCGCCCAGCGCTGATGGGGTGACTAAGAGTTGCGCCGCCTGTGTCTGCGACATAGCAATGCTTTGGCTGTCTGCTTTTTTAGTCATATTCACCAGTGGAGGAACCTGCTCGTCAACAAGATACGCGTCAAATGCACGAATGCTCAATCATACATTGGCTACCACACCCGTTTTCATACTCCCCCATGCAAAAAGCCACGCTAAGGTGGCTTTTCGGTCGGGTACTGGCTTACAGGCCTATTTCTTCTGGCGGAATTTGCGCAGGGCAGCAATTTGCGCTGCCATCACAAACAATTCTGACTGCGCTTTGGCCAAGTCAAGTTCGTTTTTCGCGTTTTTCACCGCTTCTTCGGCTGCAGCTTTTGCACTTGCAGCTTTTTCGTCGTCTAAGTCTTTGCCACGCACTGCGGTGTCAGACAGCACGGTCACACAGTTGGGCTGTACTTCCAAAATGCCACCCGCAACGAAGATGAACTCTTCTTTGCCATCAGCCATCTCGATGCGCACCGAGCCCGGGCGGATGCGGGTAATCAAAGGCGTGTGCCGAGGATAAATCCCCAGTTCGCCCGCCTCACCTGGCAAAGCCACAAACTTGGCCTCGCCAGAGAAGATCGACTCTTCAGCACTCACTACATCAACGTGGATAATGCTCATGGTTAGACCTTTTTGGCCTTCTCAATGGCTTCGTCAATCGTGCCTACCATGTAGAACGACTGCTCTGGCATATGGTCACATTCGCCATTGACGATCATTTTGAAGCCGCGAATGGTTTCAGCCAAACTGACGTATTTGCCTGGCGATCCGGTAAACACTTCAGCTACGTGGAAAGGCTGGCTCAAGAAGCGTTGAATTTTGCGGGCACGCGCCACGCTCAATTTGTCATCTGGTGCCAATTCGTCCATGCCCAAAATCGCAATGATGTCGCGCAGCTCTTTGTAGCGCTGCAGCGTGCCTTGAACGGCGCGGGCGGTTTGGTAATGGTCGTCGCCCACGACGTTCGGGTCAAGCTGGCGACTGGTGGAGTCGAGCGGGTCAACTGCGGGGTAAATACCAAGCGATGCGATGTCGCGCGAGAGCACCACGGTGGAGTCCAAGTGGGCAAAGGTAGTCGCAGGGCTTGGGTCGGTCAAGTCGTCAGCAGGCACGTAAACGGCCTGAATCGAGGTAATCGAACCCACTTTAGTGGAGGTAATACGCTCTTGCAAGCGGCCCATTTCTTCTGCCAAGGTTGGCTGGTAGCCCACAGCTGAAGGCATACGGCCCAACAGCGCAGACACTTCAGTACCGGCCAGTGTGTAACGGTAGATATTGTCCACAAAGAACAATACGTCTTTGCCTTCGTCGCGGAACGACTCTGCGATGGTCAAGCCCGTCAAGGCTACGCGCAAACGGTTGCCCGGTGGCTCGTTCATCTGGCCATAGACCATGGCTACTTTAGAGTCTTCGAGTTTTTCGAGGTTCACCACGCCAGAGTCTGCCATCTCGTGGTAGAAGTCGTTGCCTTCGCGGGTACGCTCGCCCACGCCAGCAAACACGGACAAACCGCTGTGCGCCTTGGCGATGTTGTTGATGAGTTCCATCATGTTCACGGTCTTGCCCACACCAGCGCCGCCGAACAAGCCCACTTTGCCACCCTTAGCGAACGGGCAAATCAGGTCAATCACCTTGATGCCGGTCTCTAGCAATTCTTGCGAAGGGCTGAGCTCGTCGTAAGTTGGTGCTTTGCGGTGGATAGAGGCAGATTTCTCTGCGCTCACAGGGCCGCGCTCGTCAATGGGCGCACCTAGCACGTCCATGATACGTCCCAAGGTGGCTTTGCCTACCGGCACTTGGATGGAGTCACCGGTATTGGTAACCACCATGCCGCGACGTAGTCCGTCCGACGAACCCAATGCAATGGTACGGACAATACCGTCACCGAGCTGCTGCTGCACTTCTAGAGTCAGCGTAGAGCCCTCCATCTTGAGTGCGTCATAAATTTTGGGCATGTCGGTGCGTGGAAATTCCACGTCAACGACTGCGCCGATACATTGAACGATGATGCCTTGAGCCATTTGGTTGCTCCAATTTTAAAAAATAAACGTTAGACCGCAGCCGCGCCAGCGACAATTTCGGACAATTCTTTGGTGATTGCTGCTTGGCGAGTTTTGTTGTAAATCAACTTCAACTCGGCAATCACGCTGCCAGCGTTGTCAGTGGCCGACTTCATGGCCACCATGCGTGCAGACTGCTCCGACGCCATGTTTTCTGCCACTGCTTGGTAGACCAACGACTCCATGTAGCGCACCAGCAAATCGTCAATCACTGCCTGCGCATCGGGTTCGTAAATGTAGTCCCAGCCGTGCGAGCCCTTATCAGCCTTGAGCGTGTCGCTGCTTAGGGGCAATAATTGCTCCATCACAGGTTCTTGCTTCATGGTGTTGATAAACCGTGTGTAGCACAGGTGCACCGATTTGACTTCGCCTTTAGCATACGCATCGAGCAGCACCTTCACCGGACCGATTAACTTGTCCAAGTGTGGTGTGTCACCCAGTTGGGTGACGTGCGCCACCACTTTTACGCCCACGCGGTTCAAAAAGCCTAAGCCCTTGTTGCCGATGGCGACCGCTTGCGAACTGATGCCCGCAGATTGGTTGGCACGCAACTGGTTGGTGAGTGCACGCAATACGTTGGTATTCATGCCGCCGCACAAGCCCTTGTCGGTAGACACCACAATAAAACCAGCAGATTTAGCATCGTTCGTTTGCATGAACGGGTGCGTGTATTCTGGATTGGCTTTGCCGAGGTTGGCTGCGATGTTGCGGATGCGGTCGCTATAAGGGCGGGCAGCGCGCATACGCTCCTGCGCCTTGCGCATTTTGGACGCAGCCACCATTTCCATGGCCTTGGTGATCTTCTTGGTGTTTTCCACCGATTTGATCTTGCCGCGTATTTCCTTGCCTGCCGCCATATTGACTCCTGTTGATGTGGAGAAAATTAAGCGAAAGTCTTTTTGAACGCCACCACTGCGGCGCTCAACTCGGCTTCCGAGTCTTTGCTCATGGCTTTTTCAGACTCCATGGTGGCCATCAAAGTAGCATGCTTGTCTTTGAGGTAGGCGTGGAGGCCGTGCTCAAAAGGCAACACTTTTTTGACTTCCAAGTCGTCCATGAAACCTTTGTTGACTGCAAACAGGGTTGCGCCCATATTGCTGATGGACAAAGGGCTGTACTGGGCTTGCTTGAGCAATTCGGTCACGCGAGCACCGCGGTCGAGCTGCTTGCGGGTGGCTTCGTCTAGGTCAGACGCAAACTGGGCAAAGGCAGCCAATTCGCGGTACTGCGCCAAGTCGGTACGGATACCGCCAGAGAGATTTTTCACCAGTTTAGTTTGCGCTGCACTACCGACGCGCGATACCGAGATACCTGCGTTAATTGCGGGACGAATGCCTGCATTGAACAACGAGGTTTCCAAGAAAATCTGGCCGTCAGTGATCGAGATCACGTTAGTAGGCACGAAAGCGGATACGTCACCGGCCTGCGTTTCAATGATCGGCAAGGCAGTGAGCGAACCGGTTTTGCCTTTGACTGCACCTTTGGTGAAGTCTTCGACGTATTTTTCGTTCACGCGGGCGGCACGCTCTAACAAGCGGCTGTGGAGGTAAAACACATCGCCAGGGTATGCTTCGCGGCCTGGTGGACGGCGCAGCAGCAGCGACACTTGGCGGTAAGCCACGGCTTGTTTGGACAAATCGTCGTACACAATCAGCGCGTCTTCGCCGCGGTCACGGAAATACTCGCCCATGGTGCAGCCAGAGTAGGCGCTGACAAACTGCATGGCAGCCGATTCAGACGCAGTAGCTGCCACCACAATGGTGTATTCCATCGCGCCAGCTTGTTCAAGCGCACGCACCACGTTTTTCACACTGGATGCTTTTTGGCCAATTGCCACGTAGACGCAGGTCACGTCTTGGCCTTTTTGGTTGATGATGGCATCAATCGCCACGGCGGTTTTACCGGTTTGGCGGTCACCAATGATCAGCTCGCGCTGGCCACGGCCTACGGGCACCATCGAATCAATGGATTTGAGACCGGTTTGCAATGGCTGGCTGACTGACTGGCGGGCAATCACGCCAGGCGCAACTTTTTCAATCACGTCGGTCATCTTGGCGTTGATAGGGCCTTTGCCGTCGATAGGCTGACCCAGTGCATTGACCACACGGCCTTTGAGCTCGGGGCCCACGGGCACTTCGAGAATACGGCCTGTGCATTTAACGGTTTGGCCTTCGGAGATGTGCTCGTAAGCACCTAAGATTACCGAACCCACCGAGTCACGCTCGAGGTTCAGAGCCAAACCGAATGTTGCTGTGCCGTCTGGTGCGGGAGCGAACTCTAACATTTCGCCCTGCATCACATTGGACAGGCCATGGATACGGCAAATACCGTCGGTCACAGAGACCACAGTGCCTTGGTTGCGGATGTCGGCAGTGCCAGACAAGCCTTCGATACGGCTTTTCAACAGTTCAGAGATTTCTGCGGGATTGAGTTGCATGGCTCGTTCCTTCTTTCGTTAATGGGCGCACGCGGCATCAAGCCGTGAGCGCAACCTTCATTTGTTCTAAACGGGCTTTGACAGAAGTGTCAAGCACCTCGTCGCCGACCACCACACGGATGCCACCAATCAGCTCAGGCTCGATTTGCACCGAAACATTGAGTTTGCGGGCAAACCGCTTTTCCAGCAAGGTGGACACCTCGGCCAGTGCTGCACCATCAATGGCAAAGGCACTGAAAACCGTAGCGTCTGACGTGCCGCTTTGCGCGTTTTTCAGCGAGCGAAACTGGGCTGCGATTTCGGGCAGCGCGTTCACGCGGCCGTTGTCGATCACAGTGTTAACAAAGTTCTTGCCTTGTTCAGACAGATTCGCTTTGGACACTTGCGAGAGCACGTCAAAGACCTGAGTGGCCTTGGTTTGTGGGTTATTGGCAAACTGCTGCAACTGCGGATTCGCAGCGACTTGGGCAATTGCTTCTAACCACAGCTGCGCGCCAGCAAGATCACTCTTGCTGGCTTTGAACAGCGCTTCGGCGTAGGGGCGGGCGATGGTGGCGAGTTCGGCCATGGTCTTGCTTTCTCTGCTTGAGGTTCAGAGTTCAGCCTTGAGGCGACCGAGCAAATCCGCGTGCACGCCAGCGTTGACTTCCTTGCGGAGAATCTGCTCTGCGCCCTTGACTGCCAATGCGGCCACTTGCTCGCGCAAGACCTCACGGGCTTTCACGGTTTGTTGGTCAGCTTCGGCTTTGGCAGCGGTGATGATCTTGTTACCTTCTTCCGTAGCACGGGTTTTGGCTTCTTCGACAATCGACTGCGCACGGCGGTCAGCATCAGCCAAACGTGCGGCGGTTTCGGTGCGCGACTTGGCCAACTCGGCCTCTACGCGGTTGTTAGCCGCCGAGAGTTCAGTTTTAGCTTTGTCGGCAGCGGCTAAGCCGTCGGCGATTTTGGCGGCGCGCTCATCCAGCGCCTTGGCAATGGGAGGCCAAACAAATGACATAGTGAACCAGACCAAGATCAGGAACACGATCAGTTGAATGATCAGAGTGGCGTTAATGTTCACGTCAACATCCTTTTATGTGTGGATTAAACGAATGCAAACCAAGGACTTGACTTGCATTCGAAATGAAACCCAAGGAGAAAACGAAATTACTTAGCCAAACGGGCGATTTGGCCCAAGAATGGGTTGGCAGTGGCGAACCACAGAGCAATACCAGTGCCGATAATGAAAGCGGCGTCGATCAGACCAGCGAGCAAAAACATTTTGGTTTGCAGTTCACCCATGAGTTCTGGCTGGCGAGCAGCAGACTCAAGGTATTTTGCACCCATGATACCGATACCGATGCAAGCGCCGATAGCGCCCAGACCAATGATCAAACCAGATGCTAATGCAACAAAACTAATGACTTCCATGATGACTCCTAAAGATAAAGAGGAAGGTTACTAAAAAAAAACGAGAGACTAGAAACGAAAACTAAGCGATTAATGCGCGTCGTGCGATTGTCCGATGTAGACCAAGGTCAACATCATGAACACAAAGGCCTGCAACACAATAATCAGTATGTGGAAAATCGACCAAGCAGTGCCAGCAATGATGTGCAGCGCCGCCAAACCCAAGCCAGAGGCCGACAATGTCCAGCCGCCACCCAAAAGAGCAATCAGCATAAAGATCAGTTCGCCAGCGTACATGTTACCGAAAAGTCGCATGCCGTGGGAGACAGTTTTAGCCACAAACTCGATGATTTGCATGGCAAAGTTAGGCAGCCACAGCAGCGGATGCGAACCAAATGGGGCACTGAACAACTCGTGAATCCAGCCGCCTAAGCCTTTCATTTTCACGTTGTACACCAAGCAAACAATCAATACACCGAGCGACAGCGCCATGGTGATAGACAAATCAGCAGTGGGCACAACGCGCATGTAGGCGTGGTGCGGGTCGCCGCCAGTCGCGCCGACGATGCGCTCCCAAATCCAAGGCAACAAGTCTACTGGCAGCATGTCCATGGCATTCATGAGGAAAATCCACACAAATACAGTCAAAGCCAATGGCGCAACCATTTTGCGGCTGCTGGCGCTGTGGACGATGCCTTTAGCTTGTGCATCCACCATTTCAACCAGCATTTCAACTGCGGCCTGGAAACGGCCAGGCACGCCTGCGGTGGCCTTGCTGGCAGCCTTCCAAAGCAAGAAGCAACCTAGCATGCCCAGTGTGATACTGAAAATCAGTGAATCGATGTTGAACACGCTGAAATCTACGACTTCAGTCTGCGCTTTATTTTGCCAGTGTGTCAGGTGGTGAACAATGTATTCACCAGACGTTGGTCCGCTTTCAGCTGCCATCTTGTTATTTCCAAAAATTCACAAAACTTACCAAATACTTCGCCCACAGGGGCAAAGCGCTAGATCTTCAAAGGTTTGGACTTGTAAATAGCCGCCACCCAATACACCTTCATCGTCAAAATCACACCAACCAGTAGCGCAATCCAACTCAAATTCTCTATCAGCTGGGGCGCGGCAAAAAACATCGCCACGCTCAACCCGATTTTCACCATCTCCCAGACCATGAAGCCCAGAGCGGCACTCACCGCATTCATGCTTGACACCGGCGACATGATGCCTCTGGCCAACACAGCCGCCGGAATCATCACCACCAAAGCACCATAACCCGCCGACAGCGCCACTGTGGTGTCCCACAGCAACCAAGCCACAAGCGTGATCACCACACCCGCCATACCCTGCCAGCCCACAACCCGCCAAGGCGAGACGCTGGGCGACTTTAACCGCAATGCCTGCGCTTCATCTGCCGTCCATTGCTTGAAAGCTGGTTCCTCGCCCACATCTTCTAAAGGCGGGTAAGGCACTGGCTCTATCGCAGTGCTGTGCTTGGCGGCAGAAGTTTCACTCATCAGTATAAATGCCAATAATTACACAGCCGTTACGCACGCTGCAAGTGCAGCAAAGCCTCTGATTATACGTAGAAACCCGTGCGCCTTGGCCATAACCCCACAAATCGGTCCAGAAATGCCTTTTTTAAAGGCACAACGCAGGCGCTGCAAACAGGGCTATCCTTGCAGCGGCAGCACGCTCAGCCTTTGGACGCTAACATGGCAATGGCTAGCGCATCTCTAGAACAAAGCGCTTCTTTTCTCGTCCCCTAACCCTACCCGCAAATACGCCATGTACTCTTTGATCAAACTCCTGCATTTGACTGCCGCCATCATTTGGATGGGCGGCATGACGTTCATGATTTTCGCCCTCAAGCCAAGCTTAACAAGCCTTGAACCAAGTGTGCGTGCACCGCTTCTAGCGCAAGTTTGGCAACGTTTTTTTGCTATTGTTTTAGGGACTATTGTGGTGCTTTTTGCCACGGGTAGCCATTTGTACACCGCTGGTTTTCGCGCCACGCGGCTGGCCACTGGCACGGCGGGCGTGCCCATCGGTTGGACTGTGATGCTGGCGCTGGGCATGCTGATGTTTTTGATTTTTGGACATATTTATTTTGCGGGTTTTAAAAAGTTCAAGCTTGCGGTAGCGCAAGCGCAATGGGCGGCCGCTGGCGCTGCGGCGGCTTTGATTCAAAAAATGGTGCTGCTGAACTTTGTATTGGGCTGGTTAGCCATTGCTGCGCTGCGTTTGGCTGTTTGATGCTGTGAAGTTGGTGGTTGATGGTTGATGGTTGATGGTTGATGGTTTTTTAGACCAATGTCAGCGTCATATGGTCATAGTTTGCTATTAAATTTGATAATTTTCAGCCCATGATTCGCCAACTTACCGTGCTTGCTGTACTCGCAGGACTCATTGGATGCTCCGCTGTGAACCCTTATTACGACCGCTCTAAGCCCCACCACACCGCCGAGGGTTTCAAAAACAACTACCTCGACAGCGTAACCAAAGGCTTTGGCGCATTTGCACGCTGGCAATGGGAGCGTGTGCGCGATGGCCTGCCACCAAAAGCCCAAACCGCTACCCCCACCACTGCGCCTGAGCTCGCTTTTGTGAGCGCCAATGCCAAAGCGGGTGCTGCCATGCACCCGGCCATCACGTGGGTGGGGCATGCCACCATGCTGGTGCAGGCCAATGGGCTGAATGTGCTGACCGACCCCGTGTTTTCAGAACGCGCATCGCCCGTGCAGTTTGCTGGCCCTAAGCGCGCCCAGCCCCCGGGGCTGCGAATGGACCAGCTCCCACCGATTGATGTGGTGCTGATTTCGCACAACCACTATGACCATTTGGACAAAGACTCGGTGCTGGCCATCAACGCCGCGTCGAAGGGAAAAACCCTGTTTTTAGTGCCGCTGGGCATCAAACCATGGATGCAGGACTTGGGCATTGCCCAAGTGCAAGAGTTGGACTGGTGGGGCACGGCGCGTGTGGGCGGGGTGGAATTTACCTTCACCCCCGTGCAGCACTGGTCCGCGCGCGGCGTGGGCGACCGCAGCCAAACCCTGTGGGGAGGCTGGGCCGCTATTGGCCCGCAGTTTCACTGGTATTTCAGCGGTGACACAGGGTATTCGCAGGATTTTGCAGACACCAAAAAGCACTTTGCCAGCCGCCAAACGGCCGCTTTGGGTGGCGGATTTGACATGGCATTGATTGCAGTGGGGGCTTACGAACCGCGCTGGTTTATGAAGGAACAGCACGTGAACCCCGACGAAGCGGTGCAAATTCACAAGGATTTAGGCGCTAAACGCAGCGTGGGCGTGCATTGGGGCACATTCAACCTCACCGACGAGCCGCTGGACCAGCCTCCGCGTGACTTGGCAGCGGCGCGGCTGGCGCACAAGATTTTTGAGGATGATTTCTTTTTGATGGCAGTTGGACAGACGCGGCGGTTGGCTGCTCGGCGCTAGGCTGGTTGGGTTGTCTGCGGTTAAATTCGGGCTTGGCCGGACGCAGAGGGCGCAAAAGTTACGCAGAAGACGCAAAAAAATACCAAAAGCGCTAAAAATTACGCCATTCACCTCCATTTTCTTGATTCGCTACTTCGTTTAAAAATTCTATAAATTCAGCTTTTAATAGTAAATAACGACTATATAAAATTTGACAACTTAAAAAGTTCAAGCGCAGTATTTTCCCTTTTGTATTTTGATATTCCTTTTGCGTCTTCTGCGTAACTTTTGCGCCCTCTGCGTCCGGCCAAGTCCGCTTTAAACTTCAGCCTATACAAACCATGCAAACCACCCCAAACATCCCCGCCACCCCCTGCTACCTTAACGGCGCGTACACCCCGCTTAACGAAGCCAAGGTGAGCGTGATGGACCGTGGGTTTATTTTTGGCGACGGGATTTACGAGGTGTTGGCCAGCTATGGCGGTAAGTTGTTTCGCTTTGAGCAGCATATGGCCCGGCTGGAGCGCAGCTTGGCCGAACTGCACATTGCTAACCCGCATACGCAGGCTGAGTGGAAAGCAATTGCTATGCAAATCATAGCGCACTATGACCATTCCACTGCGACATCTGCCTCAAATGCTATAAACCCTAATTCGGCCAATGCGCCAAGCCGCGCTGACCACCTGATCTACATCCAGCTCACGCGCGGCGTAGCCATGCGCGACCATGTGATGCCGCAGGGCATCACGCCCACCGTGTTTGCCATGTGCAACCGCCTGCCCCGCCCCAGCCCCGCCCAGCGCGAGCGCGGCGTGGCCTGCGTCAGTGCGGATGATTTCCGTTGGCAAAAGGCGCATATCAAGTCCACCAGCCTGCTCGGCTCGGTGTTTGCCCGCCAAATCAGCTTTGATGCCGATGCGCTAGAAACCGTGATGTTTCGCGGTGATTACCTCTCAGAAGCGGCTTCCAGCAATGTTTGGGTGGTAAAAAACGGCGTAGTCTATGGCCCGCCCAAAGACCACCTGGTCTTAGAAGGCATCCGCTACGGCCTGATTGCCGATATGTGCGCAGCCAGCGGCATCCCCTTTGAGCTGCGCCGTATCAGCCGCGAGGAAGTGCTCACTTGCGACGAGTTGATTTTGTCATCGGCCACCAAAGAAGTGTTGGCCGTGGCCACACTTGACGGCAAAAAAGTGGGCCAACATTTAAGCTACGCCGGCCAGCCCGGCCCGGTGTACCACCAGCTCTACGCCGCCTACCAAGCCGCTATTGCGGCCACGCTCTGACATACTGTGGCCACGCGCCACCCCACAACGACTTAGAAACCCGCCCCATGGACATCCCACCCGAACAATCCCTGATTGAATACCCCTGCCAATTTCCCATCAAAGTCATGGGACTCAAGGTAGAAGGCATGGTGACAGCAGTCACCCATATCGCCAAGCAGTTTGACCCGAATTTTGATGCCAGCAGCACCGAGCTGCGCGAATCCAGCGGCGGCAAATACCTAGGGGTCACCGTCACCATCACCGCAACTAGCCGCGAACAGCTCGACGAGGTCTACCGCACGCTGTGTGCGCACCCGATGGTGAAAATGGTGTTGTGATACGTCCAAAAGCGCAAAGAAAAAATTTCCTGCGATTTGCTTTTTTGCATATAATCATCCATCCTAGGGGTGGATAAGATTGAAAATTGCATTTCAAACTGAGAAAGTACAGGCTTTGTACGAAAGTTCTAAGCTCGTGGCCAAAAAATTCGGGCACGAAGTAGAAAAGAAATTTCGTGTGCGGCTAGACGACTTAGAGGCCGCGCACACTTTGCATGATATGCGCAGCCTACCGGGGCATTGGGAAGAGCTCAAATTCGACCGTATTGGCCAGTTTTCGGCGCGACTTCATGGGGGACACCGTTTAATCATAAAGCCGCAAAAGCAACCTCCGCCTACCAAGGCTGATGGTGGTATTGACTGGCACGCCATAGACAGTATTTTTATTTTAGAAGTGGTGGATTACCATGATTGAACACAGTTTGAACTACCGCCCGCGCGTTGTGTCCCCTCCGGGGGAGACTCTGAGCGATCTCTTGCAAGAGCGCGAGATTACCCAAGTCGAATTGGCGCGGCGCATGGGCAGACCGCCCAACGCTATCAATGAAATAGTGCTTGGCAACAAAGAAATCACCGAAGACAGTGCTTTAGAGCTAGAGCGTGTGTTGGGCACTCCAGCGCATTTTTGGCTAGCGCGTGAAGCCAAATACCGCGAGTTTTTAGCGCGTGAGCGCGATGCCAAAAAAACCGATGGACGCATTCAGTGGCTCGAGCAACTCCCTCTCAAGGCTCTGCAAAGCATGGGTGAGCTTCCTAACGGCCGCTTAACAGCCAGCTTTAAAGCCAGCTTGGTAGAGCCTGCACTGCGTTTTTTTGGGGTTGCCTCACCAGAGGGCTGGGAAAACCAATACCAAAGGGTACAAGTAGCGTTTCGCCGATCAAACCCCAAGGAGCAAACCAACAATGCAGCCATCACGGCATGGCTTCGCTTAGGGGAGGTGCAGGCTAGCAAAATGCGCCTTGCGCCCTACAGCGCAGAAAGGCTGCAAGCGAGCATTGCAGACATGCGCGCCTTGAGCACCCAAAATGCATCTGCTATTCACAGCAGCCTTACCCAGCTGTGCGCAGATGCCGGCGTTGTGCTTTTATTCGTTCCCCCCATTGCAGGCACCCATGTCAGTGGTGTCGCCCGCTGGCTGGGCGATCGACCCGTCATCCAACTGTCTTTACTGGGCAAATGGAATGACCGCTTTTGGTTCAGCTTCTTCCACGAAGTGGCCCATATCCTCAAGCATCCCAAAAAAGCCGTATTTTTAGACGATGCCAGCGCGGGACACGCCACCGCCCTGCCCGACGAGATAGAAGCAGACCGTTTTGCGTCTGAAACCCTGATTAATGCCGCGCAGGAACGCCAGCTTGGGCAAATTTCTCACACCTCGCAAAGCATTGTCCAATTTGCGCAACACATTGGCATCCACCCCGGCATCGTCGTGGGGCGCTTGCAGCATATGGGCTTGCTGCCCCAAGCCAGCGTGCTCAACACACTCAAAGACCGCTACAGCCTGAGCGCAGCCGACAGCCAAACCTAACCCACCTGCGCCATGCCCACCCTAGACTGGCTTAACCGCAGCGCCGCCTTCGCCACCGCTGGCCGCGTGCCCTACCGCCTGCTGGACCAAGTGTAGGTGCATGGCAACGCCGCCCGTGCGGCAGACAATTTGCTCATTCAGGGCGACAACTTAGAGGCGCTCAAGGCGCTGCTGCCCTTTTACCGTGGCCGTGTCAAATGCATATTCATCGACCCGCCCTACAACACCAAGAGCGCTTTTGAGCACTACGACGACAACCTAGAGCACGCCCAGTGGCTGAGCATGATGCTCCCGCGCTTGCAGCTGCTGCGCGAGCTGCTGGCTGAGGACGGCTCGATTTGGGTGACGATTGACGACAACGAGGGGCATTACCTCAAGGTGCTGATGGATGA